>NZ_JAUNPC010000062.1:6118-8638 GCF_030536915.1 Paracoccus sp. (in: a-proteobacteria) | reverse complement strand
CCCTCGGCCAGCGGCGCTTTCGTGTCCATCAGCATCACATGGTCGGCGCCGCGTTCAAGGGCATGGCTGCCGCCCGCGGGGATGGTGATGGACTCGACCTGCACCATCGACATGACGCCGTTTTCCTCGCGGTGGGTATGCAGCTCGGCCCGGTCGGTGACTTCGGGGGCGCTGACGGCGGTCAGGGTGCAGTCCGTGCTGCCGGCGTTCCCGATCACCATGAAGGCCGCGCCGACCTTGGGGTTGGTCGAGCGCGCATAGGCATCGGTCACGGTCAGGTCGCCGACGGTGGTGCCGTGGTCGTGGCCCTCATGGGCCGGGACGGCAAGGGGAAGGGCCGCCACGATGGCGGCAAGGATCAGGGTCCGGTTCATGGTCGGATAACTCGCTTGATGTGTTGCAGGGTTCGTTCAGGCGGCCTGCAACGGCGGCGGGGCGCGGGCCTGCGGAACCGGATGGATAAGGCCCACGCGCCGGGGTGCCGCGGGCGGTTCGGCGCGGCGGTACGGCTGCGCGTCGCGCCGGGCGATCACCGGCGGCGGATCAAGCGTCAGCAGCAGGCTTGCCGCCATGTCGGGGCAATAGCGGACGCCCTGCGGGTGGTCCGGGTCGACGATGACGGCGCTGCCCGAGCACAGGATGACCTCGGTTCCCGACCGCACCTGCCCGCGCGCCATTCCCAGCGACAGGCTGGTCAGGACGATGAGCCAGACAAGGCCGAGGCGAAGCAGCATCTGCATGGCGGCCAGCCTAGGCTGGCGGAAATCTTTCGCCAAGGGCCGGAACGACAAAGGCCCCGCCACTTGGGGCAGGGCCTTTCCGAATCGCTGCAGGATGAGATCAGGCCTTGGCTAGCTCGCGCTTGATCTTCAGCGCGCGCGCCGACAGTTCGTCGTCCTTGGCCTTGGACAGATAGGCATCCAGACCGCCGCGGTGGTCCACCGAACGCAGCGCCGCCGCCGAGATCTTCAGCGAATAGGACTGGCCCAGCTTGTCCGAGATCAGCGTGACGTCGTTCAGGTTCGGCAGGAACCGGCGACGGGTCTTGTTGTTGGCGTGGCTGACGTTGTTGCCGGTCATCGGCCCCTTGCCGGTCAGTTCGCAGACGCGCGACATGATGTTGATCCTTCGTTGCAGCGTCCGGCCCCGCAGCCGGGCGCCGGAAATTGAAAGGGCGCCGACTGGCAGCGCCCGGAAATCCGTTGCGTGTGGATAGGGGCCGCGACCCTGCAAGTCAAGGCCGAATCGCAGGTTCTGCCGACTTGGCAATCCCGCCGCGTCTTACTACCACGGGCCGGACCCATGACCGCACGCGAGGCGAAGATGCCGGACCCGCAAGCCTCCTTTCCCGACCTGTCCGATCTTGCCGCGCGGCTGGTCGCCGGCGAACGCCGGGCGCTGGCCCGCGCCATCACGCTAGTGGAAAGCGCCCGCCCTGACCACCGCGCGCAGGCGATCGCGCTGCTGGCCGCGCTGCCGCCGCGGCAGGCGCTGCGGATCGGGCTGTCCGGGACGCCGGGCGTCGGCAAGTCCAGCTTCATCGAGGCGTTCGGGCTGATGCTGACCGGGCAGGGCCTGCGGGTGGCGGTGCTGGCGGTGGACCCGTCCTCGGCGCGGTCGGGCGGCTCGATCCTCGGCGACAAGACCCGGATGGAAAGGTTGTCGCGCGATCCCTTGGCCTTCATCCGCCCCTCGCCCAGCCAGGCGGAACTGGGCGGCGTCGGCCGCCGCACGCGCGAGGTCGTGCGGCTGGCCGAGGCCGCGGGCTTCGACGTGGTGCTGATCGAAACGGTGGGCGTCGGCCAGTCCGAGACCCTGGTGGCCGAGATGAGCGACCTCTTTGTCCTGCTGCTGGCCCCCGCGGGCGGGGACGAGTTGCAGGGCGTCAAGCGCGGCATCATGGAGATCGCGGACCTGATCCTCGTGAACAAGGCGGACGGGGAACTGAAGGCCACCGCCAACCGCACCGTCGCCGATTACGCCGGCGCCCTGCGGCTGCTGCGCAAGCGCCCGCAGGACCCCGAGGGCTTTCCCAAGGCCCTGCCCGTTTCGGCGCTGGAGGGAGACGGCCTGGCCCGCGCCTGGGACGAGATGCAGGCGCTGGCGGAATGGCGCCGCGAGACCGGCCATTTCACCCGCCGTCGGGCCGAGCAGGCGCAAAGCTGGTTCCTGTCCGAAGTCCGCGCCGGCCTGCTGGGCCGGCTGCAGCGCGACCCTGCCGCCGGCAGGCTGGCGGCCCTTGGCGCCGATGTCGCCGCCGGCCGGTCCGACCCCGTGGCCGCGGCGGCAGAAATGCTGGCCGCGCTGGACTGACGCCGCCGCAGGTGGCGAGGCACGACACCTCCGAATAGAAGGGCAGTCACTGCCCCGGCAGAATCAGCGTCGTCAGGATCTGCCGGGCATTGCGGTTCAGCGAAACAGCGAGATGCCGGGGGTCAGGCCAGCCTGATGCCGGTGCAGCGTCAGGGCAAAGAGGAACAGGATCACGCCCAGCCCCTCGGCGCCTTCCTCGATATTGAC
>NZ_JAUNPC010000062.1:0-6018 GCF_030536915.1 Paracoccus sp. (in: a-proteobacteria) | reverse complement strand
GCAGCGATCCGTCTGCCCGGATGCGGCGCCCGATCCCCGGCTGCATGGGCGCGCGAATCGGTTAGGATACGGGCATGGACAGCTTCTTCACCCTTCCCGACGACGCAACGCTTTACCGGGCGCTGGCCAGCCGCGACCCGGCCTATGAAGGCCGGGCGTGGGTGGGGGTCAGGACGACCGGCATCTTCTGTCGGCTGACCTGCCCCGCCCGCAAGCCGCGGCCGGAAAACTGCCAATGGTTCGACAGCCCCGCCGCGGCGCTGGGCGCGGGCTTCCGGCCCTGCCTGCGCTGCCATCCCTTAGGACCCGAGGCCGAGGGCGACCCGGTGATCCGGCGGATGCTGTCCGCGGCGTCCGCCGATCCTGCCCGCCGCTGGACCGAGGCGGATGTGGCGGCGGCCGGCCTTGACCCCTCGACCGTGCGGCGCGCTTTTCAAAGGCACTATGGCATGAGCTTTCTCGACTTCACCCGCCAGTCCCGTCTGCGCCAAGGCCTGCGCGGCCTTTCCGGTGGCGCCCGCGTCATCGAAGCCCAGCTTGACGCGGGCTTCGACAGCGCCAGCGGCTTCCGCGAGGCCTTTGCGCGACTGTTCGGCCATCCTCCGGCGGCGATGACGCGCGGCGCGCCGGGGCTGGCGGCGGAATGGCTGGACACGCCGCTGGGCGGGATGATCGCCGTTGCCGACGACCACAGCCTGCATCTGCTGGAGTTCACCGACCGCAAGGGGCTTGCGGCCGAGTTGCGCCGCCTTTCAGCCAATGCAGGGGGGCGGATCGGGCTGGGCCGCAGCGCCGTCATCGACAGGGCCGAGGCGCAGCTTGTGGCCTATTTCGCCGGGGCAAGCGGTGATTTTGACCTGCCGCTGACGCTGCATGGCACACCCTTCCTGCGCGAGGTCTGGACCGAGTTACAGCGCATTCTCCCCGGCGCCACGGTCAGCTATGGCGGACTTGCGGCGCGGCTGGGCCGGCCCACGGGCGCGCGGGCAGTGGCACGGGCGGTGGGATCGAACCAGATCGCCATCGTGATCCCCTGCCACCGCGTCATCGGCGCGGACGGCAGCCTGACAGGCTATGCGGGCGGTTTGTGGCGCAAGCAGGCGCTGATCGGGATCGAGCGGAAGCTGGCCGAAGCAGGTGATGCGGCACTGTCGGACCGGGGCTCTGCCCCGGACCCCGGGATATTTGTGCGATGAAGAAAGACAAGGGCGCGCGTCACCGCGGCATCAAATGGGGCCACGCCTGCTGAAGCGTCTTGGCGAGGCCGCTTCTGTCGTGCAGCGGGCCGCTGGGCGGTATTCTCCCTAGGGAAGCGGCGGCGAGACTTGCGCGTTGTTCTCGCAAGGGCAAGATTGCCGGCGCCCCTGTTCCGACAAGGCCTGCCATGCACCGCCGCTCTGTCCTGACCACGCTTGCCCTCGCCGCGGCCTTTCCGGCGAATGCCCTTGCGCCGCGCGGACGCGCACTGCTGATGGTCGAGGCGCCGCGCTGCCCCTTTTGCGCGGCCTTCCGGCGCGAGGTGCTGCCGGGCTATGCCGCGCATCCCTTGGGAAAGGCCGCGCCGCTGACCGCCGTTCCCATCGACGGACCCTGGCCTGACGGGCTGGCGCTGGCCGCGGCGCCTTATGCCTCGCCGACTTTCATCCTGCTGGACAACCGGATGGAGGTCGGGCGCTTCGAGGGCTACGACAGCCCCGGAACCTTCTGGCGCGCCTTGGGCGCGTTGCTGGCGTGAGGGCGCCCCTTTTGCCGCGTGCGGCCCTGCGCTAAGGCAGGCCCGCGCGGCTGCAGCGGCCGCGCCGAAAAGCGAAGGGGACAGGCCATGCATGACATCCGCGTGATCCGCGACGACCCGGCGGCGTTCGACGCCGCCCTCGCCCGCCGGGGCCTTGCGCCGATGTCGCCCGAGATCCTGTCGCTGGACGCCGAGCGCCGCGCCCGCATCGCCGCCGCCGAGACCGCGCAGGCCGAACAGAACCGCGCCAGCAAGGAGGTCGGCGCCGCCAAGGCCCGCGGCGACGAGGAGGAGTTCCAGCGCCTGCGCGCCCTTGTCGGAACCAAGAAGGACGAGGTCGCCGCCATGCAGGCCGAGGCCGCGTCGCTGGATGCGAAGCTGCGCGAGCTGCTGCTGACGATCCCGAACCTGCCGCTTCCCAGCGTGCCCGAGGGCAGGGACGAGAACGACAACGTGGAAATCCGCCGCTGGGGCGAGCCTCGGACGCTGGACTTCACCCCGGCCGAGCATTTCGAGATCGCGGGCGTGCGCCCCGGCATGGACTTCGCCACCGCCGCCAAGCTGTCCGGCGCCCGCTTCGTGCTGCTGTCGGGTGCCGTCGCCCGCATCCACCGGGCGCTGGCCCAGTTCATGCTGGACCTGCACATCGACAAGCATGGCCTGAAGGAAACCTGGACTCCGGTCCTCGTCCTTTCGGAAATGATGGAAGGCACGGGCCAACTGCCCAAGTTCGGCGAGGACAGTTATCAGACGCGCGAGGGCTGGTGGCTGATCCCCACGGCCGAGGTCACGCTGACCAACACTGTCCACGGTGACCTGGTGGACCACGCCACCCTGCCCCGTCGGATGGTCGCCCATTCGCAATGCTTCCGGTCCGAGGCCGGCAGCGCGGGCCGCGACACGACGGGGATGCTGCGCCAGCACCAGTTCGAGAAGGTCGAGATGGTGTCCATCACCGACGCCGAGACGGGGCTGGCCGAGCATGACCGCATGACGAAATGCGCCGAGGCGGTGCTGGAGGCGCTGGGCCTGCCCTATCGCACGGTCGTCCTGTGCACCGGCGACATGGGCTTCGGCGCCCGCATCACCCATGACATCGAGGTCTGGCTGCCGGGCCAGGACCGCTACCGCGAGATTTCCTCGGTCAGCTATTGCGGCGATTTCCAGGCGCGGCGGATGAACGCCCGTTATCGCCCCGCGGGCGGCGGGCGGCCCGAGTTCGTCCATACCCTGAACGGCTCTGGCCTCGCGGTTGGGCGGACGCTGATCGCGGTGCTGGAAAACGGCCAGCAGGCCGACGGCTCGGTCGATCTGCCCGAGGCGCTGCGGCCCTGGCTGGGCGGCGCCACGAGGCTGACGGCCGGGGGCGCGCTCGCCTGACGCGAAAGCAGGTGCCCGACAAAAATCCTCGGCCCGCCATGGACCCCGCCCAACCTTGGGGCGTTTCCCCGGCATGAGCCGCAACCTTCAAGCCATGATCGAGGCCTTCACCGCGGGATTGTTCGCGATCTCGGCGGTGCTGACATCGCTGCGGACGGTCACGGTCTGGGACAACCTTTACACCGACCCGCTGTCCTTCGACCGGCCGATGTCCGGCCGGGTCGCGCTGCAGGGCGGGGACGTCAGCATGAACCTGCTGGGGATCATGTCGCAGCCGGCGAACGTGATCCTGTGGGGGCTGATGATCGCCGCGGTCGCGGCGGCCTTTCTGCATGTCCTGGGGCGGCTGCAGGAACGCTTCGGCCCGCCGTTGCCGCGGGCGATCAACCTCGGGCTTCTCTGCGCCGCGGCCTGGCCCTGGATCGTCAACATCCTGCCGCTGGCGGGCATCCTGCTGGCGGGGATTGCCTGCCTTCTGGTGGTCCGCGGGATCGACACACATCCGGCGCCGGAACGGGGGATCAGCCTGTTTCCCATCGCCTTTCTGGCGGGCTGGCTGCTGATGACGACCTGTTCCTCGCTGAGCCTGCTCATCCACTACATGGGCCTCGGGCTGGAACGCTCGATCCTGCTGGGGCTGCTGGTCGCGGCCCTGTCCGCCGTCTGGCTGCAGTTGAAGATCGACAGCTTCCCGACATTCTCGCTGGCGGTGATCTGGGCGATGATCGGGCTGGCCGGCGGAACGGTGGGCTACAGCATCACCATCGCCACCGCCTGCGTGCTGGGCATCTCGGCCCTGGCGGTGGTGCTGGTCCGGGTGACGACCTGACCATGGTGGATCGCGCCTTGATCGCCCGCGAACTGGGCACGCTGGGGGTGGCGCAGGGCGACGTGCTGATGGTCCATGCCTCGCTGAAGGCGCTCGGACCGGTCGAGGGCGGCCCGGCTGCGGTGGTCGGTGCGCTGATGGATGCGGTCGGGCCGGAGGGCACGATCATGGGCTATGCCTCGTGGGACCGCTCGCCTCATGGGGAAACGCTGAACGGCGCGCGGATGGACGCCGCCGCGCGGCGCGGCTGGCCGGCCTTCGATCCGGCGACCGCGGGCGTTTATCCGGGTTTCGGGCTGCTGAACCGCTTCATCGCCGAGACGCCGGGCGCGTGGCGCAGCGCCCATCCCGACGCTTCGATGGTCGCCCTTGGCGCAAGGGCGCGGGAACTGGTGGCGCCGCACCGGCTGGGGCAGGCCTTCGGCCCCGGCTCTCCGGTCGAGCGGTTCATCCGGATGGGCGGCAGGGTCCTGATGCTGGGGGCGCCGCTGGATGCGGTGACGGCGCTGCATTACGCCGAGGCGGTGGCCGAGATTCCCGGCAAGCGGCGCGTCAGCTACGAGATGCCCCTGCGCGGCCCGGATGGCCGGACCGTCTGGCGGCGATGCGAGGATTTCGACAGCAACGGCATCCTCGACCGCTTCGCCGCTGAAGGCGGGCCGGACGGGGTAGAGACGATCGCCCGCGCCTATGCCGCCCTTGACCGGCACTGCGAGGGCATGGTGGCCGGGGCGCGCTGCCACCTGTTCGACGCAGGCGACATCACAGCCTTCGGGGTCGGCTGGCTTGAGGCGAGGTTCGGCTGCGGGGGCTGACGCCCGGCCTGCAACCGGAACCGCCCGCCGCGCGTAGGACATGGTGACGGTAAAAGGCGGATGGCATGGATGACGACAATCTCACCGGCAAGGACCTGATCGACCTTGGCTACATGCCGGGGCCGGTGTTCTCGGAGGTGCTGCGCGAGGCGCGCAAGCGCAAGCTGTCGCGCAGCCAGGCGCTGAAGATGGCGCAGGAACGGCTGGCGAAGGCCGCCGCCGCCGAGGCGCAGGCCCGGTCACGGCGCATGATGCTGCGTGACGCGCCCCTGCCTTACCAGTCCAACATCACCGCCGACCACCCCGACGAGGAACAGAACGTCGCCGCCGTGCGCGCAAGCTTCGACGAACTGATGCGGACCCCGACGATCGAGGCGGGGGCGATCATGCCCGACGCCTGCCCCGCCGGGCCGCCAGGGACGATCCCGGTCGGTGGCGTGGTCGCCGCGCGGGACGCCATCCATCCGGGGATGCATTCGGCCGACATCTGCTGTTCGCTGACCGCCAGCTTCTACGACGACCTGGCCCCCGGCGCGCTGCTGAACGCCATCCACGAGGTCACGCATTTCGGCCCCGGCGGTCGTCCCCGCGCCGACGAAATGCCGCTGCCGAAGGAGTTGCGCGATGCCATCCGCGACCACGAGCTGCTGCGCGGCAACGCCAAGCTGCAGCAGATGGTGCAATCGCATTTCGGCACGCAGGGCGACGGCAACCACTTCGCCTTCGTCGGCCGGTCGAAGGCGACGGGGCGGGTGGCGCTGGTGACGCACCACGGCTCGCGCGGGTTCGGGGCGCTGCTTTACAAGACCGGGATGGAGATCGCCGAGCGGTTCCGCCGCGAGATCGCCCCCGACACCCTGCCCGCCAACGCCTGGATTCCGGCCTCAAGCCGCGAGGGCGCGCTTTACTGGCAGGCGCTGGAACTGCTGCGCGAATGGACCCGGCTCAACCACGCAGCCCTGCATGACGCGGCGGGCAGGCTTCTTCGCGCAAAGGCGGCGGACCGGCTGTGGAACCCCCACAACTTCGTCTTCCGGGAATCGGATGGCGACCCGAAGGGCGATCTCTTCTGGCACGCCAAGGGCGCGACGCCGATCCACGATCCGCTGCAGCACGACACCAGCGGCACGCAGATCGTGCCGCTGAACATGGCCCAGCCGGTGCTGCTGGTGCAGGGGAAACGCAACGCCCGCAACCTCGGCTTTGCGCCCCACGGTGCCGGGCGCAACATGAGCCGCACCCAGCACCGCCGCCGCATG
>NZ_JAUNPC010000061.1 GCF_030536915.1 Paracoccus sp. (in: a-proteobacteria) | reverse complement strand
TCTTCCAGGTCGCCGACTACGGACTGGTCGGCGACATCTTCACGGTGCTGCCGGAACTGACCGAGAAGCTCTGATCCTCCGGCGATCGATCGAACCGCCCGGCCGCAACCGGGCGGTTCTTTCTTGTCCGGCGTTTTCGCATTGAACCGCCACCGCCTGCCGACCTATCGTCCCCCGGAACCGGAAAGCGAAGGGAAACAGGCATGGCGGTGCAATCGGTGGGCGTGATCGGCGCCGGGCAGATGGGCAATGGCATCGCCCATGTCTTTGCGCTTTCGGGCTATGATGTGCTGATGACGGACATCTCGGCCGAGGCGATGGCCAAGGCGGTGGCCCTCATCGACAGAAACCTCGAACGGCAGGTCAGCCGCGGCAGGATCTCGGCCGAGGACAAGGCCGCCGCCATGGCCCGCATCCGCACCACGCCGAATGTCGAGGAACTGGGCCAGACCGACCTGGTGATCGAGGCCGCGACCGAGCGCGAGGACGTCAAGAACCGCATCTTCGAGCAGATCGTCCCGCATCTTAAGCCCGAAACGATCCTGACCTCGAACACCTCGTCGATCTCGATCACCCGGCTGGCGTCCCGGACCGACCGCCCGGAACGCTTCATGGGCTTCCATTTCATGAACCCCGTGCCGGTCATGCAGCTGGTGGAACTGATCCGCGGCATCGCCACCGACGAGCCGACCTACCGCACCCTCTGCGGGGTGGTCGAGAACCTGGGCAAGATCCCCGCCAGCGCCGAGGATTTCCCGGCATTCATCGTGAACCGCATCCTTGTGCCCATGATCAACGAGGCTGTCTATGTGCTGTACGAGGGCGTCGGCAACGTCCGGTCGATCGACCAGTCGCTGAAGCTGGGGGCGAATCACCCGATGGGGCCACTGGAGCTTGCGGACTTCATCGGGCTCGACACCTGCCTTGCGATCATGAACGTGCTGCACGACGGGCTGGCGGACACGAAATACCGCCCCTGCCCGCTGCTGGTGAAATATGTCGAGGCGGGCTGGCTCGGCCGCAAGACGGGGCGCGGCTTCTACGACTATCGCAGCGGGGAGCCGGTCCCCACCCGCTGATGGGCGATTGACGGAAGGCCGCGTCCGGGCGCAGGCTGCACCGCGCCCCTCGTGAAAGGACGAACCCGTGACCGCTCCGTGGACTGACCGCCGGCTCGCCGCGGGTGGAACCGAGGACGAGGTGGGGCTGCTGGGGCTGGCGACGGCCCTGCCACCCCATGTCCTGCCGCAGATTGAGGTGATCGCCCGCGCCCGCGAGTTGCTGGCGCCGCGCTATCCGCAGTTCGAACGGATCGTCTCGGCCTTCGAGAACGCCGGCATCGACAAGCGCCATTCGGTCGTGCCGCTCGACTGGTTCGGTCAGCCGCATGGCTGGAAGGCGCGCAACGACGCCTATCTTTCAGGGGCCGCCGACCTGTTCCGCGAGGCCGCGGGGCAGGCGCTGGCCGCGGCCGGGCTGCGGGCGGACCAGATCGACGGCATCGTCACCATCTCCTCGACCGGGGTCGCTACGCCGACGCTCGAGGCCGTGGTGGCGCGGCAGATGGGCTTCCGCGCCGACGTGATGCGGGTGCCGGTCTTCGGCCTCGGTTGCGCGGGCGGCGTCTCGGGGCTGTCCATCGCGCGGGACTTGGCGGCAGCCCGTCCCGGATCGCGGGTGCTGCTGGTCGCGGTGGAAACCTGCACGCTGCTGTTCCGCATGGACCGGATGGACAAGGCCGACATCATCGCGACCGCCTTGTTCGGCGATGGCGCGGCGGCGGCGGTCCTCGGCTCGGGTCCCGCCGCCGGGTCCGCGCCGCGTCTTGGTCGCGGCGTGCAGCACATGTGGCCCGACACGCTGCAGATCATGGGCTGGGGCGTCGATGACATCGGCCTGGGGGTGATCTTCGACCGCTCGATCCCCGGTTTCGCGACCGATCAGCTCGGCGCGGCCTTCGCTGGGATGCGTCCGGCCCTCGGGCCTGCGCCCGTCACCCGCCTTGTCTGCCATCCCGGCGGGGCCAAGGTCGTCACCGCCATCGAGACCGCGCTGGACCTGGCCGACGGCACGCTGGACCTTGAACGCGAGGTCCTGCGCGACGCCGGCAACATGTCCGCGCCCACCGTGCTTTTCGTGCTGGAACGGATGCTGGCGCGGCAGCCGCAGGGCCGGCTGCTGCTGTCGGCGCTAGGTCCCGGCTTCACCCTGTCGATGCTGCCGCTGGATGTCTGAAGCAGTCTGGCCCTCGGCGCTGTTCATCGGCTTCCTGATCGTCCAGCGATTGGCGGAACTCGCCCTTGCCCGGCGCAACACCGCCCGCCTGCTGGCCCGCGGCGCGGTGGAACATGGCGCGGCGCATTACCCCCTGATCGTCGCCCTGCACGCTAGTTGGCTTGCCGCCATCGCGCTGCTGGGCTGGGGAGAGCCGGTCAGGCCCTTCTGGCTGGCGATCTTCGTGCTGCTGCAAGCGCTGCGGCTGTGGATACTCGGCACCCTCGGCCCGCGCTGGACCACCCGCATCATCGTGCTGGACGAGCCGCTGGTGCGGCGCGGCCCGTTCCGCGTCCTGCGCCATCCGAACTACACGCTGGTGGTGGCCGAGATCGCGGTGGCGCCGCTGGTGCTTGGCCTCGGCTGGGTGGCGCTGGTCTTCTCGGCCCTCAACGCGGCTGTGCTGGGCATCCGCATCCGGTCGGAAAACGCCGCGCTCTACCCGCGCTGACCGATCCGCGGCTCGGTCCCCGCGACCAGCCTGGCGATGTTGGCGCGGTGCTTGAGGAAGATCAGCAGCGCCATGAACAGCGCCGCCAGCGCCAGCCCCTGCGCGCCGAAGACCAGCGCGAGGATCGGCGCCCCCGTCGCCGCGACCAGCGCCGACAGCGAGGAGATGCGGGTGATCGCCGCCGTCGCCAACCACAGCCCGCAGGCCATCAGCCCGACGGGCCAGAAAAGCGCAATCATGGTCCCAAGGAAGGTCGCAACCCCCTTGCCGCCCTTGAACCCGAGGAAAACGGAAAACAGATGCCCGAGGAAGGCCGCGGCCCCCGCGACCAGCGCAGCGTCCTCGCCCCCCAGCCAGCGGGCAACCAGCACCGCAACCGCGCCCTTGCCGCTGTCCAGCAGCAAGGTCGTCAGCGCCGCGCCCTTGTTCCCCGTTCGCAGCACATTGGTTGCGCCGATATTGCCCGAGCCGATCTTGCGCAGGTCGCCCAAGCCCAGCGCCCGGGTGATGAGGACGCCGAAGGGCACCGATCCCAGCAGATAGCCGAGAACCGCGGCAAGGATCATTGTCCCCGCTCCGACCGGCTCAAGCATCCTCGCCCCCGAAGACGCGCTTTCCGCCGACCCATGTTCCCAGCACACGCCCTTCCATCCGGGCGCCATCGAAAGGCGTGTTCTTCGACTTGGACCGCAACGCGAAGCGGTCAAGCACGAAGGGCGCATCGGGATCGAACAGCACCAGATCGGCGGCCGCCCCGATGGCGAGCCGCCCGCCCTCCAGCCCCAGCCGACGCGCCGGGTTCAGCGACATCGCCCGCCATAGTTGCGCCAGCCCCACGCCGCCCCCATGATAAAGCCGCATGGCGGCGGGCAGCAGGGTTTCCAGCCCCACTGCGCCCGGTGCCGCGACCTCGAAGGGCAGGCGCTTGGCCTCCTCGTCCTGCGGCGTGTGGAACGACCCGATCACGTCGATGCGCCCTTCGGCCACTGCCTCGACCAGCGCCAACCGGTCGTCCTCGGACCGCAGCGGAGGGGTCAGGCGGAAGAAGGTCCGGTAATCCCCCACGTCGAACTCGTTCAGCGTCAGGTGGTGGATCGAGGTCCCCGCCGTCACGTCCAGCCCCGCCGCCCGCGCCCGGTCCAGCACCGCCAGCGCGGCGGCGGTGGTGATCTGGTCGGCATGCCAGCGCACCCCCGTCGATTCCACCAGCGCGAGGTCGCGTTCCAGCCCCATCCGCTCGGCCAGCGGCGTGACCGCGGGCAGCCCGTAAAGCGAGGCAAACTTGCCGCTGGTCGCCACAGCCCCGCGCGACAGCCCCGCGTCCTGCGGATGCCCCACGATCAGGGCATTGAGGCCACGGGCATAGGTCATGCACCGCGACAGCAGCCGGGTGCTTTCCACCACCCGCACCCCATCGGTGAAGGCGATGGCGCCCGCGTCCTGCAGAAACCCCATCTCGACCATCTCGGCGCCCATGCGTCCGCGCGTCAGCGCCGCCTGGTGGCGGATGCGGACGGGCTGCTCGGACGCCCGGCGGGTCACGAACTCCAGCGCTTCGGGTGCGTCGATGGGCGGATGCGTGTCGGGCCGGGCGACGATGGTCGTCACTCCGCCCGCCGCCGCCGCCAAGGCCGCCGAGCGCATGGATTCCTTGTGCCGCTCGCCCGGCTCTCCGATCTTGACGCCCCAGTCCACGATCCCCGGCGCAAGGCATCTGCCGCCGCAGTCGATAACCGTGGAGCCTTCCGGCGCGTCGTCGTCCACGGCGACGATCAGGCTGTCCTGAACGGTCAGACTGCCCGGCTCATCCGTCAGCGCCTCGGGGTCGATCAGGCGGGCATTCTGGAAATGCAGGATCATCTTGGTCAGCCTGATCCGAGCGACTTAGTGAATCCGCCGAGAACGCCGCCGATCAGATCGCCTACGCTAGACCATGAGCGATCAGAGCGGTTAGACGACGAAGCCGATTTCATTGCCTCACCGAGCGTCAAACCACCGTCAAGCTTTCGGTCCAGCGATCCAAAGCCGAAAGACGTTAAGACGAGGGTTTTCCACACAATCCGTTCGTCCTCGTCGTCTCCGATAGCTGCATCCGTTTGGCGGATCACGCCTTCGTCTAGCAGCCACGCTGTCACGCCATCAAACAGCGCAATTTCAAAGTCACCGCAGTCATCAAAGAAATCTCTAACTGACAGAGTAGTGGGGATTAACCCTCGCTCTGCTAAGCGAGCCACCAATCTTGCTACCAGAGACTTACTTTCGGCAAGATAATCTGCCGGGTCTTCGTCTTGGGATAAATCGACTATCTTGATCTCAGACATAGGTTCCCTCCCCCGCCGCCTTCGCCCCTCGCTCGGCGCGCAGGTTCCTTGCCAGCAGGTCCATGGCGGCCATGCGGACGGCTACGCCCATCTCGACCTGGTCCTGGATCACGCTGCGGTTGATGTCGTCGGCGATGGTGCCGTCGATCTCGACGCCACGGTTCATCGGGCCGGGATGCATGACGATGGCATCGGGCTTGGCCAGTGCCAGCTTCGGCGCGTCCAGCCCCCAGCGGTGGAAATACTCGCGTTCCGAGGGGATGAAGCCGCCGTCCATCCGCTCCTTCTGCAGCCGCAGCATCATGACCACATCTGCGTCCTTCAGCCCTTCGGCCATGTCCTCGCAGACCTCGCAGCCAAGCTCGCCCACGCCGGACGGCATCAGCGTCGCCGGACCGACCAGCCGCACGCGGTTCTCCATCTTGCCCAGCAGGATCAGGTTCGACCGCGCCACGCGGCTGTGCGCGATGTCGCCGCAGATGGCGACGGTCAGCCGGTGCAGCCGCCCCTTGGCGCGGCGGATCGTCAGCGCGTCCAGAAGCGCCTGCGTCGGATGCTCGTGCCGGCCGTCGCCCGCGTTCAGCACGGCGCAGTTCACCTTTTCGGCCAGAAGATTGACCGCGCCGGAATGGGGATGGCGGACCACCAGCAGGTCGGGCTGCATCGCGTTCAGCGTCAGCGCGGTGTCGATCAGGGTCTCGCCCTTCTTCACGGACGACTGCGCCACAGCCATGTTCATCACATCGGCGCCCAGCCGCTTGCCGGCAAGCTCGAAGCTCGACTGGGTGCGCGTGGACGCCTCGAAGAACAGGTTGATCTGGGTCAGCCCCTCCAGCGCGTCGCCGTGCTTCACCGTGCGGCGGTTCAGCGCGACATAGCTTTCGGCAAGGTCGAGAAGCGTCGTGATCTCGGCGGGCGAAAGCTGTTCGACGCCAAGCAGGTGGCGGGCGCGGAACGTCATGAACGGGCCTCCGGGATCGCGGGTGGGGCCTCTATCGCAAACCCGCGCTGGTCCGGCAAGCCAAGGCTTCTTTCCGGCCCGAATGCCCCCCGGGGTTTCCGGGCGCCCGGACAGGAAGCGGATCAGAAAACAGCCTTCAAGGCTGTTTTCCTGCCGGATGAGACCGGCGGATTGTTTCCAGCAAGGAAGGCCGCGGCAGTCGCCCGCAAGGACAGCGGGGGCACCGCCCTTGGCCCTGCGGCCTCTCAGGCGTGCCCGGCGGCCGTGGACAGGGCCAGCGGATCGACGCCCAGCGACCTCAGCGCGGCCTGCCATTTCTGGGCGTTGTCGGTGCCGAAGATCAGATCGTCCCCGGCCTCGGCGGTCAGCCAGCCGTTCGCCATCATCTCGGTTTCCAGCTGGCCCGCATCCCAGCCCGCATATCCCAGCGACAGCACCGCCCGGTCCGGCCCCCTGCCGCTCGCGATGTCCTCGAGGATGTTGCGCGTCGTCGTCAGCCCCAGCCGCAGCCCGCCGATCCGCAGCATCCCCTCGTCCTCGCTGTCGTCCGCGGGCAGCGGATGCAGGACAAAGCCGCGTCCGGGTTCCACAGGGCCGCCGAAATGGACGGGAACAGCCGGGGCGGTTCCCTTCGAGTCGATGCCGAGCTGTCCCAGCAGGTCAGAGAATCCGATGCCGGGCAGGGGCTTGTTCAACACGATGCCCATGGCGCCTTCGTCGCCGTGGGCGCAGATCAGCACCACGGAATGGGCAAAGCGCGGGTCGGTCATGCCCGGCATGGCGATCAGCACCTTGCCGGTCAGGTTGTCGGGCCGGTGTCCCCGGGAATCTGCGGAATCATCGGAACGGGTCATGGGTCTTCCTTTCGGATGAAACATCGGCATCCCGCGGCCCTCGCGCAAGATTGCACGGCGCCGTGGCGCAGATGTGACTTCCGCCCCGGCCCCGTCCGCCCTAGGTCGGTTCCATGACGCGCCTTGCCCTGCCCCTTGCCGCCTTTCTCGCCCTTGGCCCCGCATGGGCCGGCGGCCTGCCGCCGGGACTGGCGGGGGCCGAGCTGCTGCCCCCCTACACCACCGAGGCCGGCAGCCTGATGACCGCCCTGCGGCTGGAGCTTTTGCCGGGGTGGAAGACCTACTGGCGCAGCCCGGGCGACAGCGGGGTGCCGCCGCAGTTCGACTGGACGGCGGCGACGAACCTCGGCCATGCCGCACCGCACTGGCCGCGCCCCGAGGTGATCAATTCGGGCGGAGAGCGGACGCTCGGCTATCACGACGCGCTGGTGCTGCCGATCGAGATCACGCCCGCCGCGCCGGGACGGCCGGTCGGCGGAAGGGTCGGAGTCGAGCTGGGCCTCTGCCTCAACGTCTGCGTGCCCGCGCATCTGTCGATGGCGCTTCCCCCCGTCACCCCCTTGCCGGACCCCCGCATCATCGCGGCGCTGGCGCAGGTGCCCGAGACGGTCGAGGCGGCGCTGAACTGCGACGTGACCGAGATCGCCGACGGGGTGCAGGTCGCGGCCTCTGTCGAAGTCATTGCCGGCGCGGGCACCGCCGCCGCGCTGGAGCTTGCCGCGCCCGAGGTCTGGGTGTCGGCCCCCGACCTGACGGCGGAAGACGGGCGGCTGACGGCGGTCGCGGATTTCGTGCCGCCGGCCGCCCGCCCCTTTCCGCTGGACCCCGCGCAGGTGCGGCTGACGCTGATCGGCCCCGAGGGCGCGGTCGAATATCAGGGCTGCGATCCGGCCTGAAGCCGGGCGGAAAGCGACAGCAGGTCCGCCCAGGCCTCGCGCTTGGCTGTGGGGTTGCGCAGCAGATAGGCGGGATGGGTCATCGGCAGGGCGGGCCGGCCGAAGGCTTCCGTCCAATGCCCCCGCAGCCGCAGGATGCCGTCCCGGCCCAGCGCCGCCTTGCAGGCCGCGTTGCCCATCAGCACAAGAAAATCCGGTGCCGCCAGTTCGACATGGCGGGCGACGAAGGGCAGCATCGCGTCGATCTCGGCCTGTTCGGGGCGGCGGTTGCCGGGGGGCCGCCAGGGCAGGACATTCGTGATGTAAAGCGCGCGTTCCGCGTCCGCCGCCTGCCGCGACAGGCCGATCGCCTCGAACATCCGGTCGAGCAACTGCCCGGAACGTCCCACGAAGGGGCGGCCCTGCCGGTCCTCCTCCTCGCCCGGCGCCTCGCCGAGGATCATCACCCGGGCAGAGGGGTTGCCGTCCGAGAAGACGAAGTTCCGCGCGCCCCGGCGGATGTCCAGCTCCTCGAAGCCGCTCTGGATCTCGGACAGTTCGGCCAGCGTCCGGGCGCGGGCGGCCATGGCCGCCGCCTGTCCGGCCTGACCGTCCCGTTCGAGGCCCGGCAGCGCCCCCGTCCCCTGACCCGAGGTCATCGGCGCGGCAGGCTCGGGACGCGCCACCGGGGGCCGGACAGGCTCGGCATAGCGGTCCACCGGCGCATTGAGGATCGGCTCGTCCACGCCCATCTCGCGCTGCCATTCCAGCAGCGCCAGCGCGGTTTCCGCGTCGAGGGTCGTCCCTCTCCATGTCGGTTCGGCGGTCATGGGGCGAAGCTAAGGGGACGGCGGCTTTCCGGCAACCGTCAGCGCGGCGCCGCGGCGCGGGCCAGCCGGTCGTTGATGGCAAGCCCCAGCCCCTCGGCCGGGATGAGCGCCACGGCGATGGGACGGCCCAGCCGGTCCGCGGCGCGCAGGATGTCGAACAGTCGCGCCGCGGCCTCGGTCAGATCGCCCGAGGCCGACAGCGTCAGGTCGCCCGCGACCGGGCCGAAGCCAATCAGCGTCTCGCCGTCCTGCCGGTCGGTCGCACCAAGCCGGACGCTCGCCGCGGGGGCGTAGTGGCTGGAAAGCTGCCCCGGCGCGTCGGGGGCGGAAAGGTCGGTTCCGCGCGCCAGCGGATGGCCCAGCGCGGCCTCGATCGCTTCGGCCGGAACCCCGCCAGGGCGCAGCAGGGTGGCCGCGCCGTCGCGCCAGCCGACGATGGTCGATTCGACCCCGACCGGACAGGCCCCCCCGTCCACCACCGCCGCGATCCGGCCCGGAAGCCCTGTGTCGGGGTCCAGCACATGCGCCGCCGCCGTCGGGCTGATCCGGCCCGAGCGGTTGGCCGAGGGGATCGCCAGCGGCCCGCCGAAAGCCGCCAGCACCGCGTGCCCGATCGGATGCGAAGGCACCCGCAGGCCCACCGTCTCAAGCCCCGCGGTCACGATCCCCGGGATGCCCGCCCCGGGGCGCAGCGGCACCACCAGCGTGAGGGGACCGGGCCAGAAGGCCCGCGCCAGCCGCAGCGCCTCGTCATCAAAGGCGCCGATCTCATGGGCCGCCCCGGCATCGGCCAGATGCACGATCAGCGGGTTGAAGGACGGGCGCCCCTTGGCCGCGTAGATGCGCGCCACTGCCTGGCCGTTCCGGGCATCGGCGGCCAGCCCGTAGACCGTCTCGGTCGGCAGCGCCACGGTTTCCCCCGCCGCCAGCAGCCGGGCCGCATGGGCGATGCCCTCGGGGTCGGGACGCAAGGTCAGGGTGGGACGGCCGGTCATCGCGCCTCGTTGCGGGTTGCGGTCGGCCGGACGACGGCTAGGGTTGCGGCAACGGTTCAGATACGCGCGCCGGGCCGGAATGCAACGGCCCTCGCGTGGCAAGGGGGGAAACAGTTCCATGGCCTATCGCGCGCCCGTCGGCGACATCGCCTTCATCCTCGAATCCGTGGTGCCGCTGGCGCCCGTCGCCGCGACCGAGCGCTTCGCCGAAGCGACCCCCGACACCGTCGCCGCCATCCTGGGCGAGGCCGGGCGCATGGCCTCCGAGGTGCTGGCGCCGCTGAACCGCAAGGGCGACCTGACGCCCGCGCGGCTGGAAAACGGCACGGTGCGGACCTCGCCCGGCTTCGACCAGGGAATGGCGGCCATCGCCGAGGGCGGCTGGATCGGGCTGTCGGCCGATCCCGAATACGGCGGCGCCGGCCTGCCGCAGACCCTGAACGTCGCCGTGGGCGAGATGATGGCGGGCGCAAACCTTGCGCTGCAACTGAACCCGCTGCTGACGCAGGGCCAGATCGAGGCCCTGCAGCACCACGCCGATGACGAGATCAGGGCGCTCTACCTGCCCAAGCTGATCTCGGGCGAATGGAACGGCACCATGAACCTGACCGAGCCGCAGGCGGGGTCCGACGTGGGCGCCCTTTCCACGCGGGCGGAACCCGACGGGGACGGCACCTACCGCATCACCGGGCAGAAGATCTTCATCACCTGGGGCGACAGCGACGTGAATGCGAACACCTGCCACCTGGTGCTGGCCCGCCTGCCAGACGGGGGCAAGGGCACGCGGGGCATCAGCCTCTTCATGGTGCCGAAACACATCCCCGACGAGAACGGCAGGCCGGGCGTCGCCAACAGCCTCAAGGTCGTGTCGCTGGAACACAAGATGGGCATCCACGGCTCGCCCACCTGCGTGATGAGCTTCGAGGGCGCGCAGGGCTGGCTGGTGGGCGAGGCGCACAAGGGCATGGCCGCGATGTTCACGATGATGAACTCGGCGCGGCTGGCCGTGGGGATGCAGGGCGTCGCGGTGGCCGAGGCCGCGCTGCAGCACGCCTCGGGTTATGCGGCGGACCGCGGCCAGATGGGTCCGATCATCGCCCATCCGGACGTGCGCCGGATGCTGGCCACCGCCCGCGCCGAGGTCTTCGCCGCCCGCGCCATCGGCCTGGCCTGCGCGCAGGCGCTGGACATGGCGGCGGCCACGGGGGATGCCGACTACGCCGCCCGCGCGGCCTTCCTGACCCCCATCGCCAAGGCCTATGGCACCGACGTGGGCTGCCGCGTGGCCGACATGGGCGTGCAGGTCCATGGCGGCATGGGTTATGTCGAGGAAACCGGCGCCGCCCAGTATCTGCGCGACGTCCGCATCACCCCCATCTACGAAGGCACCAACGGCATCCAGGCCATCGACCTCGTGCTGCGGAAGATGATGGACGGCGGCGAGACCGCCTTCCGGCTGATCGACGAGGTGCTGGACGGCGCCAAATCCGCGCAAGCCGAACTCCCCGACCTTGCCCGCGCCGTGTGGGAGGCGGCCGAGACGCTGCGCGACGCCACGACCGCGCTGATCGAATCGGGGCAAGCCGACCGGCTGGCGGGGGCGATGCCCTATCTCAATGCCTTCGCCCGGGTGCTGGGGGCGCATTTCCACCTGATCGCCGCGCTCAAGGGCGACGAATCGCGCAAGGTTCTGGCGCGCATCTTCATCACCCGCGTCCTGCCCCGGAACGCTGGCGACCTGGCCGAGGCGCGGGCGGGCATCGCCGATCTGCAGGCCATCCCCGACGCCGCCTTCGCCGGCGTCGCATGACGGCCGCGCCCCGGCCCGCCGACGGCATCCGCCACCCCTGGCCCGAGCCGCCGGCGGAAGGCGAGGCGACCGAGGTCGCGCCCGGCGTGTTCTGGATGCGGCTGCCGTTGCCGATGCGGCTGGATCACGTCAATGCCTATGCCCTGGCCGATGCCGACGGCTGGACGATCGTCGACACCGGCTTCGACACCAAACGCGCCCGCACCATCTGGCAGACCCTGCTTGCCGGGCCGCTGGCGGGCGCGCCCGTCGCGCGGGTGCTGGCGACGCATCAGCATCCCGACCACATCGGGCTGGCCGGCTGGTTCATGGACCAGGGGGCGGAACTGCTGACCAGCCGGACGGCCTGGCTGTTCGCGCGGATGCTGGCGCTTGACGTGCAGGACAGCCCCGTGCCGCAGCAGGTGGAGTTCTGGCGCCGCGCCGGCATGGACGAGGCGCGGCTGGACCAGCGGATGCGGGAACGGCCGTGGAACACCGCCGATGTCGTCCACCCGCTGCCCTTGGGCTATCGCCGGCTGCGGGATGGCCAGCGCCTGCGCCTTGGCGGGCGCGACTGGACCGTGCTGACCGGCGAGGGCCATGCGGCCGAGCATCTGACGCTCTGGTCGGACAGCGACGATCTGGTGATCGGCGGCGACCAGTTGCTGCCCGGCATCTCGCCCAACCTCGGGGTTTACGCGACCGAGCCGGGGGCCGATCCGGTCGGCGACTGGCTGGACAGTTGCGCCCGCTTCGCCGGCCTGGCCGAGCCGCGCCACCTTGTCCTGCCGGGCCACAAGCTGCCCTTCACCGGCCTGCCGCAGCGGCTGCAGCAACTGGCGGAAAACCACGAATCGGCCCTGCGCCGGCTGGCGGCCGCCTTGGCCCAAGGTCCGCGCACGGCGGCGGGCTGCTTCGACCTGCTCTTCGGCCGCCGGATCGGCGACAGCGAATACGGGCTGGCGCTGGCCGAGGCGGTCGCGCATCTAAACGCGCTGCACAAGCGCGGCCTTGCGGAACCCGTCGGCACCGACGCGCTGGGCGGGGTGTTGTGGAGGGCGTGACAGCGCCCGCGCTTTGGGCTAGCGATACGCCGACATGCCGCGACCAGGGAAGAACGGAAGACAGATGGCCACGACGCATTCGCAGAACTCCGCCGACCGCCACGCCGAGGGTCATCACACCCACGGCACCATGAACATCACCACGCAGGAGCGGACCTTCAACGGCTTCATCCGTCTTGCGACCTGGTCCGCGGTGGCCGTCATCGCGATCCTGATCTTCCTGGCGCTTTCCAACGTCTGAAAACCGCCATCCGCCGACCGCCCAACGAAGGCGGCGGCTTCGAGGGACCGAGATGATGATGCCGATGCACCGGCGCTCTTTCCTGGCGCTGTCCGCGACGGCCGCCTTGGCGGCCTGCGCCGAGCCGCGCTGGGCCGACGACGACACGCTGCGCCGCGTCCGCTTCGTGTCGGGCGAGCCGCCCTCGATCACGCTGTTCACGATCATCGGCATCCCGCGCGGTGAGGGCGGCCATTCCGCCCTGATGATCAACGGCAGCCAGCGGGTCATCTACGATCCCGCCGGAAGCTGGGAACACCCGCAGATCCCCGAACGCAACGACGTGCTTTACGGGATCACCGACAACTTCAAGCGCTTCTACATCGACTATCACGCTCGTGAGACCTACTGGGTGGCCGAGGACACCGTCTTCGTCCGCCCCGAGGTGGCCGAGGCCGCCATCCGCGCGGTCGAGGCGCAGGGAGCCTCGCCGAAAAGCTACTGCGCGGTGAACAGCGGACAGGCCTTGCGCAACGTGCCCGGCTTCGAGGGGGCGCCCACGGGCTTCAGCCCGCTCAAGCTGCGCGAATGGTTCCTGACCCTGCCGGGGGTGCAGTCGAAACGGCACCAGGACGGCGATCCGGCCAACAACCACAATGTCCTGCTGCGGCAGAAGGATGGCTCGGTCGAGGGCTACCGGGACGGGCAACTGGTGCGGACGGCACGGTAAGGATGGGGGCGCTGCCCCCGCCTTCGGGCCACTGCCGTGGCCTTCCTCGCTGGAAACAGCCCGCTGGACCATCCGGCAGGAAAACAGCCTTGAGGGCTGGTTTCTGATCCGCCTCCTCTCCCGGGCGCTCGGAAGTCCCCGGATATTCGAGGCCGAAAGGCGGTTTCAGCCGAGCCAGGTGCCCAAGGCCAGCACCGCGCCGCCGGCGATGATCGCCCAGAGCGTGTTGCGGGTGAGAAGGCCCAAGCCCACCGTCGCCGCTGCGGCCGCAAGGCGCACCGGGTCGAGCTGCCCGCCGGTGGCGGCCGGCCATAGCACCAGCGGCGCGACCATTGCGGGCAGGACGGACACCGCCGTGTAGCGCAGGATGCGCTGCGCCCATTCCGGCACCGGGCGGTCGCCGACGACGCTCAGGAAGGACCAGCGCAGCAGGAAGGTGCCGATCCCCAGCACCACGATCACCAGCCAGATGGTGGCGTCGGAATAGCCCTGCATCAGTTCTTCCCCCGGCGGACCTGCCATGTCTCGACCGCCGCCCCCGCGGCCATGCCCAGCGCGCCCGCGACCAGCACGCCCGTGCCGGAGGGCAGGCCCGAGAGCGCCAGCGCCGACAGGACCGCGACCAGCGCCGCCGCGACATGGGCGAGCGTGCGCAGCATCGGCGCGATCATCGCAAGGAAGGTGATCGGCACCGCGAAATCCAGCGGCCAGTCCGCCGGGATCATCTGCCCCGCCGTGGCGCCCACATAGGTGAACAGCATCCAGGGCAGGCACAGGACCGGCGAGGCGCCGAAGACATAGGCGACGCGTTCGGCCACGGTCAGGTCGGGGCGGCGCTCGAACTGCTGGATCGCCATGCCGTAGGTCTGGTCCACCAGCACATAGGCGATCACCGCCCGCTGCCAGCCGGCCGCGCGGCCGATCCAGGGCGTCAGCGATGCCGAATACATCGCCATCCGCAGGTTGATCGCCAGCGACGAGGCCAGCACGATCAGCACCGGCGCCTGGTCGGACATGAGTTGCACGGCGCTGAACTGCGACGCCCCCGCCAGCACCACGATGGAAAAGCCCACCGTCTGCACGATGTCGAGGCCGGCGGCGGTCGCGACCACCCCGAACAGGATCGAGAAGGGCACCAGCACCAGCAGGAAGGGCAGCGCCTGCAGGAAGCCCATGCGGGCGGCCCGCGCCGCCGAAGGGGCGGGCGCGCCGCCCTCTGCCGCCACGGGCCGAACTGTCTGCGTCATGAAAGGAAATCCGCCTGTCCTTGCGGCGGCCAGCTTTAGCGCCGGTGCAAGGACAGGCGCAAGGCCGCGGGCATCAGCCGAACCTGCCCGTCACCTGCGCCAGCAGCCCGAAGGCCCGGCCCGAACGGGTGATGGCAAGCGCTTCCAGCCCGACGTCCTCCAGCTCGGCCGCGACCCGCGCCAGCGCCTTGTCATACTGGCGGATGAAATGCTGGGCGGCGTCGCGGAAAACCTCGTCTCCCTGCATCAGCCCGGCGGTGATCTGGACGACCTCGCCATCTCCGCTTGCCAGGGCGGCAAGCGCCGGGCCGCGCTCGCCATCCATCAGGCGCCGCCACAACCCCGCCGAGGCCGCGGGGCCGGGCAGGTCGTCGGTGTAGACCCCGTGCTGCGCAAGCAGCGTCACCACGTCCTGCGCGGCGCGGATGATGCGGGCGGCCTCGGGATCGGCCAGCGCCGCGCGCAGGGCCGCGATGGCCTCGTGATCTTCGGGCCCGTCGGGAAAGTTCAGCGCCGTGACCAGATCGACCGGGGACACCCGCACCGGCGGGGCAGGCCGGGGCGGCTCGGGACGGGCGGTAGCCGCGGGCGCCCGCGCTGTGGCCGCCGGCCGCGCGCCGGCGGGCGGGGCGGACACCATGCGGCCCGGCTCGGGTTCGGCGCGGGCAGGCGCGTCCTGACCGGCCCCGCGCAGCATGTCCAGCCGGGTCCGCAGCAGCATCGCCTCGGCCCTGAGATCGGCAATCGCGCCGGCAAGGCCCACGGCCATCCAGATCAGCGCGAAAGGCAGGATCACCCCCAGAAGCGAGGCCAGCCGCACCAGCCCCGAAGCCGGCGCCCCTTCCGGTCCCAGAAGCCAGAACAGCAGCACCAGCAGAAGCCAGGCGGCAGAGGCGACGAGCCCAGCCACAACCGCCCGGTCGCGTCTTTCGGTCATGCGGCGCAGCCGTCCGGCAAGGTCACTCATAGCGGATCGACAGGATCTCGTAGGACTTCTGGCCGCCGGGCGTCGTCACCTCGACGCTGTCGCCCTCGTCCTTGCCGATCAGCGCGCGGGCGAGCGGCGAGCGGACGTTCAGCAACCCGCGCTCAAGGTCCGCCTCCTGCTCGCCCACCAGCTGGAAGGTCTTTTCCTCGTCACTGTCCTCGTCCACGACGGTCACCTTCGCGCCGAACTTGACGCTGCCCGACAGCTTGGCGGGATCGATCACCTCGGCGCGCGAGATGACCATCTCGAGTTCCTTGATCCGGCCCTCGATGAAGGACTGCTTTTCGCGCGCCGAGTGATATTCGGCGTTCTCGGACAAATCGCCATGCTCGCGCGCCTCGGCGATGGCGCGGATCACGGCGGGACGCTCGACCGCCTTGAGGTCGCGCAGCTCGGCGTCGAGCTGGTCGAAGCCCGCGCGGGTCATCGGTATCTTTTCCATCGCTTCCTCGTGTGCAAACGCCCCCGGCCTTGGGCGGGGGCGTCATCAGATGCCGGGGCATCGTGCCCCGGCCGCGGGGCCGACGCAAGCGCCTGCCGTGGGGGGAATGCACGTCATGGCGTGTTGTGCAAGGGGGAGAACACCCCTATGTCGGGACGAATCCGCGATCCAGCGATGCCAGAGGGGGCCAGCCATGAGCACGATCGAACGCGAATCGATGGACTTCGACGTTGTGATCGTCGGGGCGG
>NZ_JAUNPC010000060.1 GCF_030536915.1 Paracoccus sp. (in: a-proteobacteria) | reverse complement strand
GCCCAGCCGATCAGCGCCGTCACCGCGTTCAGCCCGGCGAGCCTATCCGCATCCGCCATCAGCCCGGCCCGCGCCCGGCCCGGTTCCACCGTGAAGCTGCCAAGCTGGTCGTCCAGCCGTGCCCGCCAGCGCAGGGACAGCCGGTTGCCGGGTTGCAGCATGGCTGCCCGCCTGACGCTCGCGCCGCCCGGCACGACGCCCGAGACCAGCCCCAACTCGCGCGTCAGCGCGGTCAGGATCACCGCGTGCTCGCCATGCCGGCGCCGCGCGATCGCCGTGCCCTCGCCATGCCATTCCATCCGGCTTCCTTTCCCGCGCAGGCTGCCGCAAGCTGGCGCGATTGAACAGGGACGCGAGGAAAAGATGCTGAAACCGTGGATCGAGGTTCAGGCGCGGCTGGTCGAGGTCGCCGCAGGCCGCGCGCCTGCCGACATGGTGATCCGCGGTGGCCAATGGGTCAACGTCCACACGCGCGAGGCGCTGCCCGGCCACGACATCGCCATCGCCGACGGCCGCGTGGCCTGCGTGCTGCCCGACGCATCCGCCAATATCGGCCCCGACACGCAGGTGATCGAGGCCAACGGGCGCTACATGCTCCCCGGCCTGATCGACGCCCATATGCATGTGGAATCGGGGATGCTGACGCCCGCGGGCTTCGCCGCCGCCGTGATCCCCCACGGCACGACCACGATCCTGCACGACCCCCACGAGATCGCCAATGTCATGGGGCTGGAAGGCGTGCGCCTGATGCGCGACGAAAGCCTGATCCAGCCGATCACCATGCTGACGCAGATGCCCAGTTGCGCGCCCTCGGCACCGGGGCTGGAAACCACCGGTTGTCCGATCACCGCCGGCGAGGTCGCGCAGGCCATGGGCTGGGAGGGCGTCGTGGGTCTGGGCGAGATGATGAACTTCCCCGCCGTCTCGGCCGGGAAGCCCGAGATGCTGTCCGAGATCGCCGCGACCCGCGCCGCCGGCAAGACGGTCGGCGGCCATTACGCCAGCCCCGACCTCGGCCGCGCCTTCTCGGCCTATGTCGCGGGCGGTGCCGCCGACGACCACGAGACGGTGGCCGAGGCGCAGGCCGTGGCCCGCGTGCGCCAGGGCATGGGCGCGATGCTGCGGCTGGGGTCCGCTTGGCACGACGTTCAGGCGCAGATCACGGCGATCACGCAGCGGGGATTGGACCCCTCGGGCTTCATGCTCTGCACCGACGATTCCCACGCGGGGACGCTGGTGCATGAGGGGCATATGGACCGGGTGGTGCGCCATGCGATCGACTGCGGCTGCGATCCGCTGGTCGCGATCCAGATGGCGACGATCAACACCGCCCGGCATTTCGGGCTGGAGCGGGAACTCGGCTCGATCACGCCCGGGCGCAGGGCCGACGTGATCCTGACCTCGGACCTGAAGACGCTGCCGGTCGAGGCGGTGGTGGCGCAGGGCCGCCTGGTCGCGGAAGCGGGGCGGCTGCTGGTCGACTGCCCCCGGATCGACTGGCCGGATGCGGCGCGGAACTCGGTCCATCTCGGTCGGGCGCTGACGGCCGCCGATTTCCGCGTGCCCGCCGAGGGCCGCGAGGCCGAGGTCCGCGTGATCGGCGTCATCGAGAACCAGGCCCCGACCCGCGCCCTGACCGCCACCCTGCCGATCCGCGACGGCGAGGTGATCCCCGAGGGGGTCGAGCGCATCGCGCTGGTCGAACGCCACAAGGGTACCGGCGGCGGCGTCAACGCCTTCGTGCAGGGCTTCGGCTACCGGGGCCGCATGGCGGTCGCCTCGACCGTCGCTCATGACAGCCACCACATGATCGTCGTCGGCACCTGCGGCGAGAACATGGCCGCCGCCTCGGCTCGGCTGGTGGAACTGGGCGGCGGGATCACCGTCTTCCGCGACGGGGCGGAGTTGGCCCATGTCGCCCTGCCCATCGCCGGGCTGATGTCGGACCGCCCGGCGGCGGAAGTCGCCGAAGCCGCCGAGGCCGTCAACCGCGCCATCCGCGACTGCGGCTGCAGCCTGAACAACGCGATCATGCAGCATGTCCTGCTGGCGCTGGTGGTGATCCCGGAACTGCGGATCTCGGATCTGGGGCTGGTGGACGTGACCCGGTTCCAGATCTGCGACGTGGTGAACGCGTCACGGTAGCAGTGGGTATTTGGGTCAGGAAGAACGTCAGGGGAGCGTGAGGGAGCCATCCTCGCCCAGCGGCCAGAAGGGGTTGTGCGCGATCTCCCAGACATGGCCATCCGGGTCGGCAAAGTAGCCGGAGGTGCCGCCCCAGGCGGCCTTCTCCGGGCGCTTGAGACAGGTGGCTCCGGCGTCGAGGGCGACTGGAAGACCGCCTCGACCTCGGCCATGTCGCGGCAGTTCTGGGCAAAGGTGACGGCGCCGGTCCCGAGTTCGGCCAAGGGACGACGCTGGTCCTCGGCCAGTTCGTCCAGCGCGAAGAGCGCCAGCGTGAGGCCCGGCATCTGGAACAGCGCGAGACCCTCGGGCGCGTTCGGATGCGGGGTCCAGCTCCAAGCGAGGTAGAAGCGGCGGGAGCAGTTCAGGTCGGCCACGCCGAGCGTGACCAGGCTGATGCGGTTGCGCGGCAGGGTCATGGCCACCTCTCATCGGTCGGAGGAACCGCCTCGCACCCGAGGGCTGGCGCGGTTGCGGCGCGGCCTCAGCCCTCGTCCGTCAGGGTCGAGGCCTCGCCCTCGCGCTCAACGTGGAGGAAGCGGGCGCGGCCGTCCAGACCGGCGAACAACTCGCGCCCCGTGCCGGTCAGGAAGACTTGGGCAGACAGCGCGGCGATCTCGTCGTAAAGCGCGCCGCGGCGGCTTTCGTCCAGATGCGCTGCCACCTCGTCCAGCAGGACGACGGGGCGTTCGGGCGCAAGCGCACGGGCGTTGGCGAGAATGAGGGAGAGGAGCAGCGCCTTCTGCTCTCCGGTGGAACTCAGCGCGGCGGGCATGTCCTGCAGGCCCCAGCTTGCGCCGAGATCGGCGCGATGGGGGCCGGTCAACGTCCGGCCCGCCGCCATGTCGCGGCGGCGCATCGCCGCCAGACGCGCGGCGATGCTGTCGGCATCCGCGTCGTCCGCCTCTCCGTCGCCTGCCAGCAGCACAAGGCGGGCCGAGGGGAAGCTGGTCTCGGCCCCCGCCTGCGCCTGCATGATCCGGGCCAGAGCCTCCAGCCGGTTGCGGGTGATCGCGGCACCCGCCTGCGCCATCCGGGTTTCCAGCACGCGATACCAGCGGTCGTCGCGCACATCGTCGCGCAGCAGGCGGTTGCGGTCGCGCATGGCCTTTTCATAAGCCAGCGCCTCCTCGGCGTGCCCCGGCGCGAAGCTCAGCGTCACGCGGTCCAGGAACCGCCTGCGCACCTCGGGCGCATCGGTCCACAGCCGGTCCATGGCGGGGGTCAGCCAGATCAGGCGCAGCAGCGTCCCCAGCGCCACCTGCGGCGCGGGCTTGTCGTCGATGGTGACTTGGCGGCCCTCTCCCGGAGCCGCGCCGGTTTCGACCGGGCGGTCGTCAATGATCGCACGGATGCGCCAGCCTGCCTCGGGGCCGCGCCGCGCCTGATCCTTGGGCGCGGCGCTGCGCATGCCCCGACCCGGCGACAGCATCGACAGGGCTTCCAGGATGTTGGTCTTGCCCGCGCCATTCGGGCCGAAGATGGCGACGGGCCGCGCGTCCAGATCCAGCGCCAGCCGCGGCCAGGACCGGAACTGCGCCAGAGCCAGCCGGCTAAGCGTCACACGCGCATCGGCATGACGACATAGACGGCGGATTCGTCCCCGCCCTCGCGGATCAGCGCCGCATCGCCCGAGCCGTTGAACAGGAAGACGGCGTTCTCGCGGTCGATCTGACCCGCGATCTCCTGCAGGTACTTGGCGTTGAAGCCGATCTCCAGCGGCTCGTCGGCGTAAGCCACGGCCAGTTCCTCGTCGGCCGCGCCCGCGTCGGGGGCGTTCACGGACAAAATCAGCCGGTCCTCGTCCAAGGCCAGCTTCACCGCGCGGGATCGTTCGCTGCTGACGGTCGCCACCCGGTCCACGGCGCGGGCGAAATCGGCCGCGTCCACTTCCAGCCGGCGGGTGTTCCCGCGCGGGATCACACGGGTGTAATCGGGGAAGGTGCCGTCGATGACCTTCGAGGTCAGGGTGATCGTCGGTGTGGCAAAGCGCACCTTCGTTTCGCCCACCGACACGGCGATCACCGCCTCGTCGTCGTCGAGCAACTTCTTCAGCTCCGCCACGGTCTTGCGGGGGACGATCACGCCCGGCATCGCCTCGGCCCCGTCCGGCAGGGCCGCGTCCACGCGGGCCAGGCGGTGGCCGTCGGTGGCCACGCAGCGCAAGGATCGCCCCCCACCCTCGCCGTCGGCCACATGCATGTAGACGCCGTTCAGGTAATAGCGCGTTTCCTCGGTCGAGATCGCAAAGCGCGACTTGTCGAACAGCCGCCGCAGGACCGGCGCGGGGGCGCTGAAGTTGGCCGCGTATTCGGTCGAGGCCATGATCGGGAAATCCTCGCGCGGCAGGGTCGCCAGCACGAAATTGGCGCGGCCCGCCTGCACCGTCAGCCGCGCCGCATCGCCGTCGGCCGAGATGTTGACCAGCGCCCCATCGGGCAGCTTGCGGGCGATGTCGTTCAGCAGCGCGGCGCTGACCGTGGTGGCGCCGGGACGCTCCACCGTAGCCGGCGCGCGGTCCACGACCTCGGTATCAAGGTCGGTCGCGCGGAAGCTGACCCCTTCCGGCGTGGCCTCGATCAGCACGTTGGCGAGGATCGGGATGGTGTTGCGGCGTTCCACGACCGACTGGGCCTGCGACACGGCCTTGTTCAGAACCGCCTTTTCGATCGAGAATTTCATGGCACCTTGCCCTTTTCGTCGCGAAAGCCGCCCCAAAGGGGCGGCGCGCGCTCAGTTTCCTCAATGTTCGCCCGCGGTCAAGCGTCCGTGAAGCCTCAGGCTTCCAGCGAGCGGCGCAGCAGGTCGATGTCCTCGGCAAGGCTGCGGTCCTCGGTCCGAAGCTCCTCGATCTTGCGGACGCCGTGCATGATCGTGGTATGGTCGCGCCCGCCGAAGCGGCGGCCGATTTCCGGCAGGCTGCGGCTGGTCATCTGCTTGGCCAGATACATGGCGATCTGCCGCGGCCGGGCCAGCGTCCGTACCCGCTTGGGGCCGACCAGATCCGACAGGCGGATGTTGTAATGCTCGGCCACCTTGCGCTGGATTTCCTCGACCGTGACCTTGCGGTCGGAGGCCCGCAGGATGTCGGCAAGGCATTCCTGCGTCATGTCGAGGTCGATTTCCCGTCCCATCAGGCTGGCGAAGGCAAAGAGCCGCTGCAGCGCGCCTTCCAGCACCCGCACGTTCGAGGTGATGCGGTGGGCCAGGAACTCCAGAACCCCCTGCCCCAGCCGAAGGCCGGGATAGGTCAGGCGGAACTGTTCCGTCTTGGACTGCAGGATCGACAGGCGCAATTCGTAGTCGGTCGGGTGCAGGTCGACGATCAAGCCGCAGGACAGGCGCGACTTGATCCGCTCCTCCATGTCCTTGATCTCGCCCGGCGCGCGGTCGGCGGAAATGACGATCTGCTTGCCCTGATCGACCAGCGCGTTGAACGTGTGGAAGAACTCCTCCTGCGTGGAATCCTTGCCGGCGATGAACTGGACGTCATCGACCATCAGCAGGTCCACGGTGCGGAACAGTTCCTTGAAGTCCATGACGGTGCGCTCGCGCAGCGCCTGGACAAAGCGGTACATGAACTGCTCGGCGGAGAGATAAAGGATGCGGGCCTGCGGGTCGCTGGCCTGACGTTCGCGGGCGATCGCGTGCATCAGGTGCGTCTTGCCCAGACCCACGCCGCCGTAAAGGAACAGCGGATTGAAGGTGACATGGCCGCCCTCGGCCACGCGGCGGGCGGCGGCATGGGCCAGCTCGTTCGGCTTGCCGACCACGAAATTGTCGAAGGTGAAGCGCGCGTCCAAGGGCGCCGTCATCTCCTCGTCGCGCAGGGGGCCGCGCGGGGTGACGCGATGGGCGGGATCGGGACGCAGTTCGGCCGGGGCGGCGGCCGCCGGCACCTCGGCCACACGGACCTCTGCCGGGCGGGGCGCGGCGACGGTGAAGTTCACCCGCTCGACCTCGGCGCCCTGATGGATCAGCGCGTCGATGATGGGCCGCGCGTAATGGCGCGACACCCAGTCCGACAGGAAGCGCGTCGGACAGGCGATGTCGGCCGCGCCGCCATCGATGGCGCGCAGGCTCAGCGGCGCAAGCCAGGTGACGTAGTTGTGCGTCCCCACCCGCGCCTCAAGCTCGGATCGCGCACCCGCCCAGAGATCGTTCATCCTGTCGTTCCTTCTGTCCCCGTTCCCCGCCGCGAACGCCGGCGGGACATCAGCCATCACACGCCACCACGCAGGGACGAACAGGACAGCCACGCCGCGGAAACCCTTGGCGTGCGGGGCCACGAGGCCCTGTCTGTCTGTTCCGGGTCGGCCCGTTTCCGGTGGCAGCCGAAGCAAGGCCCACGCGCGCCACGGCTGGCCCGTGGCAGCGGGCTTCAGCCCTGGTCTGCGCCTGCCCGGACCCTGCTGGCAGCTGGCGGTCCGGGCATCATCCCCTGTCGCGACGTGAATCGCACCGACCAAGCTAGCGGCAAGCCCAAGGGTGCCGCAACCGAACTATCAGCTTGACAGGGGCTTTGGTCCGCGAATCTGTGGCAGGACTGCATCGGTTTTATTACACCATAAATATCAATAACTTAGTAAAAAATCGTTGCTGCGCCGCAGAATGCGCAAGGGCGCCCCGGCAACCGGGACGCCCTTGCAGACGCATGGTTATCTGCGGCGGATCAGACGGCGGACAGTGTCTTCACGCGGGCCGCCAGGCGCGACATCTTGCGCGCCGCGGTGTTCTTGTGGACGACGCCCTTGGTGACGCCGCGCATCAGTTCCGGCTGGGCCGCCTTCAGCGCCTCGGCCGCGACCTGCGCATCGCCGCCGGCGATCGCTTCCTCGACCTTGCGCAGATAGGTGCGGATGCGCGAGCGGCGGGCCTTGTTGACGGCGGTGCGGCGCTCGGTCTGGCGGGCGCGTTTCTGGGACTGGGGCGTGTTGGCCATGTGTGCTTGTCTCTATCGGTCAGTTGCGTTCATGTCGTCGCGCAAAAGACCCAAGACAGCCGATCCCCGGAAGGATCGGTCCTGATTCTTGCCTAAGCGGGCCCACGCGCATGTAACCGTAGGCCTATAGGGGCAAAGGACGGAAAAGGAAAGCCCCGATCAGCGGTCGCGGAACTGCGCCTCGCGCTTTTCGGCGAAGGCGCTCATGCCTTCCTTCTGGTCCTCGGTCGCGAACAGCGCGTGGAAGGCGCGGCGTTCATACAGCAGCCCCTCGCGCAGCGTCGTCTCGTAGCTGCGGTTGACCGATTCCTTGGCGACTATCATCGCGACCGCGGATTTCGCGGCGATCTTCTTCGCCGCCCCCATGGCTTCCTCGATCAGCCTGTCGGCCGGCACCACCCGGCTGACGAGGCCCGAGCGTTCCGCCTCGGCCGCGTCCATGAAGCGGCCGGTCAGGTTCATGTCCATGGCCTTGGACTTGCCGACAAAGCGCGTCAGCCGCTGCGTCCCGCCGATCCCCGCGATGACGCCAAGGTTGATCTCGGGCTGGCCGAACTTGGCGTTGTCGGCGCAGATGATGAAGTCGCACATCATCGCCAGCTCGCAGCCCCCGCCCAGCGCATAGCCCGCGACGGCGGCGATCACCGGCTTGCGGATGCGGCTCATCTGCTCGATCTCGGGACCGAAGAGGTCGTCGGTCAGCACATCCACATAGGATTTCGACGCCATCTCCTTGATGTCCGCGCCCGCGGCAAAGGCCTTCTCGCTGCCGGTCAGGACGATGCAGCGGACATTGTCGTCCTTGTCCGCCGCCGTCATCGCCGCGGCGAGTTCCGAGACCAGCTCGCCGCTGAGCGCATTCAGCGCTTCGGGGCGGTTGAGGCGAATCAGCGCGACATGGTCGGCGATTTCGACGATCAGGGTCTTGTAGGCCATGTGAGCATGCTCCGCGCAGCGATTGCGATTTCACAACGGCTTAGCAAAGCAACGGCCCCGGTTCCAGCGTCACCGCTGGCAGTCGGGGCAATACCAGGTGGACCGCCCCCCCTGCACGATCCGCCGCACCGTGCCGCCGCAGCCGTCCCGCAGACAGGGCTGCCCCTCGCGCCCATAGGTGCGGAAGCTGTGCTGGAAATAGCCAAGCTCACCCGAGGTCTGCCGGTGGTCGCGCAAGGACGATCCCCCCGCCTCGATGGCCAGAGCCAGCACCTCGCGGATCGCCGCGTGCAGCCGGGCGATGCGCTCGGGTCCGATCCGACCTGCAGCCCGTGCCGGATGAATGCCCGCCCGGAACAGCGCCTCGCAGACATAGATGTTGCCCAAGCCCGCGATGATCCGCTGATCCAGCAGCGCCGCCTTGATCGGTGTCTTCTTCCCGGCCAGCGCCGCCGCCAGCCGCGCGGGGGTGAAATCCTCGTCGAAAGGCTCTGGCCCCAGCGCGGCCAGCAGAGGGTGACTGCCATCCCGTACCAGGTCCACCGCGCCGAAGCGGCGGGCGTCGTTCAGGGTGATGGTGGTGCCGTCCTCGGTCGTCAGCACCAGATGGTCGTGCTTGGGCAGCACCGCGGGGTCGTGGTGGAACCGACCCAGCCCCTCGCCCTCGATCCGCACCCGCCCCGACATCCCCAGATGCAGCAGCAGGCTCGCATCCCGGTCCAGATCGGCGAGGATATATTTCGACCGCCGCCGCAGGTCGGTCACAAGCGCCCCCGTCAGCACCTGCACCAGATCGGGCGGCATCGGCCAGCGCAGGTCAGGGCGGCGCTGGTCCACCCGGACGATGCGCCGCCCGACCAGATGCGGCTGAAGACCGCGACGCACCGTTTCCACCTCTGGCAGTTCTGGCATTTCCCGCCCATCCGCTGCATTGTGCCGCCCTGACCGGCGACTGGAAGTTCAGCTATGATCGACACCCCCCCGAAGCAAACCCATTTCGGCTTCCGCGACGTGCCCGAGGGCGAAAAGGCGGGGATGGTGCATGGCGTCTTTTCCCGTGTCGCATCCAGATACGACGTGATGAACGACCTGATGAGCGTGGGCATCCACCGGCTGTGGAAGAACGCGATGATGGACTGGCTCGCGCCCCGGGACGGCCAGCACCTGCTGGACGTGGCGGGCGGGACCGGCGACATCGCCTTCCGCTTCCTTCAGCGGGCGCCGGGCGCGCGGGTGACGGTCTGCGACATGACCGAGTCCATGCTGATCGAGGGCCGCAAGCGGGCCGAGGCCGACCGCCTCGCCGACCGCCTGTCCTGGGTGACGGGCGACGCCATGGCCCTGCCCTTCGCGGACGAAAGCTTCGACCGCTACACGATCAGCTTCGGCATCCGCAACGTGACCCGCATCCCCGACGCGCTGGCCGAGGCCTTCCGCGTCCTGAAACCCGGCGGCCGCCTGATGGTGCTGGAGTTCAGCCAGCTTCCCGTCCCCATGCTGCAATGGGCCTATGACCGCTATTCCTTCAACGTGATCCCGCCGCTCGGGCAGATAGTGGCGGGGGATCGCGACAGCTACCAGTATCTGGTGGAATCGATCCGCCGCTTCCCCGATCAGGAGACCTTCGCCGGGATGATCCGGGACGCGGGGTTCGAGCGGGTGCAGTATCGCAACCTCTCCATGGGCATCGCCGCGCTGCATTCGGGCTGGAAGATCTGAATGCGCGGCCCCCACAACATCTGGCGCCTGATCCGCACCGGCGCCACCTTCCAGCGCACCGGCGCCATGGGCGCGGCGCTGGACGCCATGAACGCCCCGCCCCGGCTGCGGGTCGCCGCCCGGCTGCTGGGCTGGCCCTTCGCCTGGCTGGGCTACAAGGGCGATCCGGCGCTGCCGCCGGTGACGCGGGCGATCACCGCCCTCGGCCCCGCCTATATCAAGTTCGGCCAGATCCTCTCGACCCGTCCCGACGTCGTGGGCGCCGAGATGGCCGGCCACCTGCGGATGCTGCAGGACAGCCTGCCCCCCTTTCCGGTCGAGATCGCCCGCAAGCAGATCGAGGAAGACCTCGGTGCCCCGGTCGAGTCCCTCTTCACCGACTTCTCGCCCCCGATCGCGGCCGCCTCGATCGCCCAGGTCCACCGGGCGCACCGCGCCGACAGCGGGGCCGAGGTCGCGGTCAAGGTCCTGCGCCCCGGTATCGCCGCCGCCTTCCGCCGCGACATCGACGCCTTCCACTTCGCCGCCGCCCTGATCGAGCGCCTGTCCCCCGCCAGCCGCCGCCTGCGCCCCCGCGACGTGATCGGCCATTTCGAATCCACCGTGATGGGGGAACTGGACCTGCGGCTGGAAGCCGCCTCGGCCTCCGAGTTCGCCGAGAACACCCGCGAGGACGCGGGCTTCTCGGTCCCCCTGCCGCATTGGGATCTCAGCGGACGGCGGGTGATGACCAGCGACTGGGCCGAGGGCATCCCCATGGCCGACGTCCCCGCGATCCGCGCCGCCGGTCACGACACTGCCCGCATCGCGGAACGGATGCTGCAGATCTTTCTCAGCCACGCGCTGCGCGACGGCTTTTTCCACGCCGACATGCACCAGGGAAACCTGCGTGTCGCACCGAACGGCGACATCGTCGCCTTCGACTTCGGCATCATGGGCCAGATCGACGAATACACCCGCCGGGTCTATGCCGAGATCATCTACGGCTTCATCCAGCGCGACTACGCCCGTGTCGCCCGCGTCCATTTCGAGGCGGGCTACGTCCCCCCCGACCGCGACATGGCCCAGTTCTCTCGCGCCCTGCGCGCGGTGGGCGAGCCCATCTTCGGCGCCGACGCCAGCCGCATCTCGATGGCGAACCTGCTCGCCTATCTCTTCGAGGTGACGGAACGCTTCGGCATGGCCACCCGGACCGAACTGATCCTGCTGCAGCGCACCATGGTCGTGGTCGAGGGCGTGACCCGCACGCTCGACCCCCAGATCAATATCTGGGCCGCCGCCCGGCCAGCGGTCGAGCTTTACATCCGCGACAACCTCGGCCCCCGCGCCGCGGTCCGCGACGGGCTGAAGGTCCTCCACGCGCTGGGCCGCCGCGGCCCGCTGCTGCCCGAGGTGGTGGACCGCCAGTTCGACCGCCTGTCCCGCCCCGAAACGACAACGGTCATCGTCCAGGCGACCGGCCCGCGCTGGCCCCTTGCGGTCGCCCTGCTTGCAGCAGGCGCGGTTCTGGGCGCGCTGCTGTCATGATCTCACCGCCGTTCGGTGCGGACTACCAAGGCCATGTGCCCCTGCAGCGAACCCGGGCTACTGCCCTGCGACCGCCGGCAACCTGACCGGCAGCCGCCGCGCCAACAGCCGGTTTCCCCCCCGCAGCGCCCCCTCCCCGGCGGCACCGGCGCGTCCGATGCTTGCAGGGCGAGACGCCCTGAAACCAGGGGTGGCGCGTTGCCATCCAGTGGCCACCCGCAGCCTGCAGCCTGCCATTTGCTGTCGCCGGCAACAGGTTCTCGCCTGCCGCATCGCCTTTCCCTGAAGGCGCCGGCAGGTGAGATACTTGCGTGGTGATGTGCCCAAGAACGAGCTGTAAAGTCCTGGCGTCCAGTGGCCGCCGACAAACCCTGACCATCAGCCGCCAACGCCGACAACCAGATTTTCGCCTGCAGGATCGTCCTTCTCGAAAGCGGCGACGCATGAGATGCTTGCATGGTGAGGTGCCCTGAGAGGAACCGTAAAGCGCAGCGTCATCTTCGTCCTCGGACCGAAGAAACGCACCGGGCCAGGCTTCCCAAAGACTCCTCCGGCAACATCCAGTCCCTGTATCAGCGCCCCTCAAACATCAACCGCAGTCTCTGCCGCTCCGCCCCCCTGCGTCATCAATGCGGCGAGACGGCATGTTCACCTCCCGCTCGACAGCAGCACCAGCGCCGCGTTGTACGAGGATTGCGCCGGGCTGACGGCCTGCGCCCGGACCACAAAACGCTGGATCAGCTTTTCCACGTTGGAGGTGTCGGCGAAGACCGAAGGCGATTCGGACCCGAACAGCTTGCCGCTTCGCGTCTTCATCTCGGCAAGCTGCCGGTCGATCGGCAGCTTGCCGAAATCCGCTCCAAGCCCCAGCCCGCCTTCGACCACCTTCCGCAGCGGCGCCGAACCAAGGATGTTGTACCAGCGGGTGTTGTCAGATGATGCCGACGCCCCCAAGGCCTTCAGCTCGCGTTCGGCGCTCATTGCCAGGCGCAGGTTTCCGTCGATCGTGCCGACCCTGCGTTCCAGTTCGGCCGAAACATGGCGTCCGACGATCTCGCCGGCAAGATCGGCGGAAGGACCCTTGCCCGCGCCGAAGCGGAATGCCTCGGCCATGGCGCGATAGCGCTTGTCGCTCAGCCGGTTGGCCAGGCTTTTCGGATCGCTCAGGTCCGACTCGAGGATCTTGCGGATGAAGAAGCGGTTGTTCGCATCCCCTTCCAGCCCGAAGGCGCTGAGAGAGGTCCGCAGCAGGCGGAAATCCGACACCAGATCTTCGGCGCTGCCGACCTGGCCAAGCTTTGCGCTGACATGGGCGGTGTCGCGCGCCACCTGCGGGTCGCGGGCGACCAGCGCCTTCTGCGCCTCAGCGGTCCGGGCGAGCAGCCGCCAGCCCGCATAGCCGCCCTGCCCGACGAGCGGCTGGAAGCTCATGCGAGCTGCGCGAAGATCCGCGCCTCTCGGGGCAACAGGCTGCGAAGCTGGCGCAGCGCGCGATAGACATTGCCGCCGATCACATCGGCCGTTGCGCCGTCCAGCGCGGCCCGGCTGTCGCGGTCGTCGAAGACCCGGGACAACTGCTCGATCCCGCGCAGCAGGTCGCGCCGCCCCTGCGCGGGATCGGCATCGCCCGACAGCAGAAGCTGCGCGTCGTAACAGACCCGCGCGACGGGGGACGCCACATCGTCGGGGTGAATGGCGTCCTTGAGCCGCAGGATGCTCGCGTTCGGGGTCTTGATCGCGATCCTGCAACGCCGGTCGCCGTTCTCGATGACCGCGCCGTTGATCAGCACGCGCTCGCCGGGTGCGAGCTTGAGGATGAGTCCGGTCATGGGATATCCCTGCTGGGGCCATTGCCGGTGGCCTGATTGCGGATGCCCGCGAGGCGGGGTCCTTGGGAAAGATGCATCAGCGGGGCGGCTGTTCGAACAGCCCGCGGGCAATTGCGCGGTTGATCTCGACCAGTGCGGCGGCACTCGTCTCTCCGGCAAGGATGCGGGTGGTTTCCTTTTCGACAAAGCCGGCAATGGACAGAAGCTGCGCCCGCAGGGGCACCGGAAAGCCGTTGCCGTCACCCCCGAGATCCTCGGCAGCCAGGCGCCAGAACCGGCGGTTCTCGTGCACCGCGGCAACCAGGGCGGCAAAGCCGCTGTCCGGCTGTGAAGCGCGGATCATGCCGGCGGCCAGTTTCGAGAGGATGAGGGCCTCGGCCCGGCGCGGGTCGGCCTCGACCGAGGCGGCGGCGCCATAGCCGTATGGAACCTGTGCGTTCACGAACGCTCCTTTCCAGATCGCGTGAGGTCAGTCGGAAGGTTGAACCGGGGCCTTGCAGCCCCGGTCCGTGTCATCAGCCGCGGAACAGCGACAGCAGCGACTGCGGCGCCTGGTTGGCGATCGACAGCGACTGCGTGGCCAGCTGCTGCTGGACCTGCAGGGCCTGCAGACGGGCCGAGGTCTCCTCCATGTCGGCATCGACCATCGAGCCGATGCCGGACTTGAGCGAGTCCGCCAACTTGCCGACGAAGCTGGACTGGTCCGTGATCTGCTTGCCCTTGGAACCGAGCGACGCGGCGCCGTTGGCTGCAAGCTCGATCAGCGCCTCGATCTCGCCGATCGCCGTCGTCGCCGTGGCCGCACTGGTGATGCCCGTGATGGTCGCGGCCTCGATCGAGGTCTCGAACGCCGCCGTTCCAACGGTGATCGCGGTTGCCGCCGTCGTCGTGGCCGTCCCGCGGTCCAGCGACGCCAGGACGCTGAACGAGCCACTGCCATTGCCGACATCGGTCTTCAGCAGGTTGATCCCGTTCATCTGCGAAGCGTCGATGATCGCGGTGATCTGGTTCTTCTTGGCGACGATGTCGGTGTTGATCTTGCCATGATCGGCGCTGTCGTTCGCTGCCGAAACCGCAAGATCCTTCATCCCGCGCAGAAGGTCGGTGATCTGCTCGGCGCCGTTGCGCGCCACCGCGACGGTTGCTTCCGCCACATTCAGCTGGCTGCGGATGGCCTTGAAGGACGACTCGTCGCTTTCCATGATCTTGGCCGTGGCCCAGATCGCGGCATTGTCCTTGGCTGTCGCGACCGATTTGCCGGTCGAGATCTCGTTCTGGGTCTTGGCCATGTTCGAGTTGATCCCCTTGAGGGTCTGCAACGCGACCATGGCGCCATTGTTGGTCAGAATGCTGGACATTTTATCCTCTGGTGTTTCGGGACGGATCATTCCGTCCCGCGTTTCAGATATTCCGGCCTTCTGACCAGCGGGCCATTCCCGGCGTCCTCTTGACGCGATCACCTTTCTAATCGGCAACGTCTAAGGAATAGTGAACGCGACCCCGTCCGGCAAAACGACAATCAACGGCATTTTACTAAAACCGGTGCGTGCGGGCGGAAAGATCGGTTCCGACCCGGTGCCGCCCCGCGCGGTCGTAGACATCCAGCCCGCCCAGCACCGCCGACAGGTCGCGCATCCAGCTGCGCGTCTGGTCCAGCCCTTCAAGCGCCGCCTGCGCCAGTTCGCGCAGACGGGAAAGCTGGCCTTCGCAGGCCGCGCGAAGCGCATCATCGGGCGGGTTCGCGCTGATTTCCTTGTGAAAGATCTCCAGCGCCGCCTGGCAAGCCTCGGGCTCGCCGCGAATCATGGCGCGGCAGGCATCCCGCAGGATCGCTTCGGGATCACGCATGGTCGGCCAGCCGGGTCACGAGGTTCAGGTCAAGGCGCGCGGCCATGGCGGCCGCGTGCCGCTCGGTCAGGAAAGAGGCGAACTGGGATTCTCCGATCCCGCCGCCGAATGCGCCTCCGCCGCCCTCCGGCATCGCGATCTTCAGCATTTCGGCCAGAAACGCCGCTTCAAGCTTGTCGGCGCTGCGTGAAAGATCAGTCCGAAGGGGGGAATGCAGGCTCGGTCCCTCGACGTTCACGATCATCTCCATTTCGATCCAGTTTTTTCTGGCATATCGCCCGCCGGTAAATATTCGGTAACCGGAAGCGCTTATCCCGAGGCAGGTGATTCCGAAGGTTCATGTCGATGCAGGTTCAATCACAAAGCTGGGCGCTGGCCTTCTCTCCCGCTGTCGCATCGGGCGGGGGAACGCCCTCTGCGACAGAGGGCGGGCTGTTCGCAGCGGTCCTTGACGCGCCCGACGGCGATCTGCCGTCCACTGGCGCAGGCGCAAAGGAACCTGCCGCCGAGCCATCTCCCGCTGCCGGAAACGGGGAACCGGCCGAGGACAAGCCGGACGCCCCCGACGTGTCCGAGGCAAGCGGGATGATGCTCTCCCCCGCCGTGAACGACCCCTTGCCGCGCGGGTGTGCAGCGGATGCCGCAGCGGCGGCCCTGCCGGAAGAAGGCGCTTCGCCGGGCGGCCTGCCCGCCCCCGGTCGGTGGCCGCAGCAGGACCGGGCGCCGCTCTCGCACTTCGCTTCGGATCGGCAGGCGCAGGGGGCGGCCAGCTTCGAGAAGGCCAGCCAGCCGCAGACCCTCGAAGCCTTGGAAGCGCAGGCGCAGCCGGGCGCGAGGCCGCCGCAGCCCGCTGATGCCGTGCCACCGGCACCCTCCCCCCCCGCCGGGAGCATCGGCCTTGGCAACGCGCCCGAAGGAACGGCATCGCCCGGCCTTTCCCCCTCCCTTCGCCCGCCCGGCGCGGAACCGTCACCCGTCCCTTGCCCGGATGCCATCACCCTGCCCGCGGAAACCCTGCAGCCCACCGACACCCGGCTGCCCGAGGCGCTGATCATGCCCACCGAGATCCGCGAGGCTCAGCTGCGCATCACCGAAGCCCCAGCCCTGCACCGCCCCCCGCCTGCCGAGCCGCACCGTCAGATCGCCGATGCCATCGTCCGCTCGCGCGATGGACAGGTCGAACTCATCCTGAACCCGGTCGAGCTTGGCCGCGTCACCGTTCTTCTGGGCGCCGAGAGCAATCCCGGTCATCTGGCGATGTTCGTCGAGCGGCCCGAGACGCTGGACCTCATCCGCCGCCATGGCGAGCAACTGCTGCGCGAGTTGCGCGACGGCGGGATGTCCGATCCCAGTTTCGACGTCCTGCAGCAGGACAGCCACGACCCTTCCAGGGACAGGAACCCGCGCCGCGGCGAGAGCCGGACCGCCGCCGGCCTGCGCATCCCCGAGGGCCTGCAAGAGGCCGCGCCCTGCGCCGTCCCGTTTTCCCGCCTCGACATCCGGCTTTAGGAGCATCCCGTGACCAGCATTGCCCCGACCGTCGCCGCCGCACCAGCCCCCACCGGCCCGGCCCCGGCGGCCGCTGCATCCTTCGCCGGCGGCGATTTCGAGACCTTTCTCAAGATGCTCACCACCCAGATCAGGAACCAGGACCCGCTGAACCCGATGGAGGGATCGGATTTCGCCGTGCAACTCGCGACCTTCTCGGGGGTCGAGCAGCAGGTGCGGACCAACCAGCTTCTGGAACTT
>NZ_JAUNPC010000059.1 GCF_030536915.1 Paracoccus sp. (in: a-proteobacteria) | reverse complement strand
ACGCGGCGCGTGGCGGCCCGGTGGTCCCCGCGCTCGCCTGGCTGCCGGAACTGGTGGGCCGGGGCCTGCGCGCAGCGGATTGCGTAGTCGCCCCGACCCGCGCCTATGCCGAGGCCACCTTGCGGCGCTACGGCCTGCCCGTGATGCCTGCCGCGGTTCACAACGGCCGCACGCCGATGCTCCTTGCAGGGAAGCCGGGTGGCGATCATGACGGCCCGACCATGACGACTGCTGCCGTTTTCGACGGCAGGGTGCCTCTCTCTCAAGCCTGTCCCTTCCTTGGGGCGCTGACCATCGGGCGGCTGTGGGACGAGGTGAAGGACACGGCCACCCTTGATGCCGCTGCGGCGATGCTGGACGCGCCTTTCGTCGCAATCGGCGCCACCTGCGCGCCGCACGGGGCGACGGTGACGCCCACACATCTCCGGGCAACTGGCCCGCTGCCCGCCGACCAGATCGCCCGCTGGCTGGCCCGCCGCCCCGTCTTCACCAGCGCCGCGCGCTTCGAGCCCTTCGGCCTTTCCGTGCTGGAAGCCGCGCAGGCGGGCTGCCCGCTGGTGCTGTCGGACATCCCCACCTTCCGCGAGCTCTGGAACGGCGCCGCCACCTTCGTCCCCCCCGGCGACGCACAGGGCTTTGCCCAAGCCATTGCCGCCCTTCTGGCCGACCCTGCCCGCCACGCGGCGCAGGGCGAGGCGGCCCGAGGCCGCGCCGCCCGCTACATCCCTGCCGCGATGGCCGCGCAGATGACCGGCATCTACCGCGACCTCCTTTCGGCCAAGGACAAAGCCGCATGAAGATCGTCTATTTCACCCATTCGCTGCAAAGCTGCTGGAACCACGGCAACGCCCATTTCCTGCGCGGCGTGCTGCGGGAGCTGGCGGCGCTCGGCCACCATGTCCGCGCGCTGGAACCGCAGGGCGCCTGGAGCCTCGACAACCTTTTGCGCGACCACGGGCAGGCGGGGCTGGAGCCCTTCCGCCGGAACTATCCCGAACTGACAGTCGAGACCTACGATCCCGCCGCCGATCCGGTGGAACTGGCGGGCAACGCCGATCTGGTGATCGTCCATGAATGGAATGACCCCTCGCTGGCCGCCACGCTTGGCAAGGCCCGGAAAGGCGGCGCCCGCTTCAAGTTGCTGTTCCACGACACCCACCACCGCGCCGTCAGCGACCCGGAGGCGATCCGCGCCTTCGACCTGTCGGGCTTCGACGGCGTGCTGGCCTTTGGCGAGACTCTCTCCGAGGTCTATCGCCGCTGGGGCTGGGGCGACCGCGTGTGGACCTGGCACGAGGCCGCCGACACCCGCCTGTTCCACCCGCCCGCGCAGGAAAGCGACCGCGAGGGCCTCGTCTGGATCGGCAACTGGGGCGACGGCGAGCGGACCGGGGAACTGGAAAGCTTCCTCTTCCGCCCGGCGCAGGAGGCCAACCTGCCGCTCGACATCCACGGCGTGCGCTATCCGGCCGAAGCCTTGGCGACGCTGGACCGCTACGGCGTCCGCTATCACGGCTGGGCACCGAACGCTGCCGCGCCGGGCATCTTCGCCCACCACATGGCGACGGTCCACGTCCCGCGCCGCTTCTACACCACGATGCTGCCCGGCATCCCCACCATCCGCGTCTTCGAGGCGCTGGCCTGCGGCATCCCCCTCGTCTCGGCCCCGTGGGCCGACAGCGAAAACCTGTTCCGCCCCGGCGACTTCCTGTTCGCCCGCGACGGGGCTGAAATGACCGCCCACCTGCGCAACCTTGCGAACGACTCCGCCCTGCGCGCCTCGCTGGCGTCCCATGGCCTCCAAACCATCCGCGCCCGCCACACCTGCGCCCATCGCGCACAGGAACTCCTCTCCATCGCCGGAACGCTCGGCCTCAACCTCGGAGCCTCTGCGGCATGAAGATCGCATTCTACGGATCGAGCCTGCTGTCCTCCTACTGGAACGGCGCGGCCACCTATTACCGCGGCATCTTGGGCGAACTGGCCAAGCGCGGCTACGACATCACCTTCTACGAACCCGACGCCTTCGACCGGCAGAAGCACCGCGACATCGACCCGCCGGACTGGTGCCGGTCCGTCGTCTATCCCGCGACCGAGGAGGCCATGCGCGGCGTGCTGGCCGAGGCCGCCGACGCCGACATCGTGGTGAAAGCCAACGGCGTCGGCGTCTTCGACCGCGAACTGCTGGAGGGCGTGGTCGCGCAGGCCCGCCCCGGCGCGCTCAAGATCTTCTGGGACGTGGACGCCGCCGCCACGCTGGATGAGATGTGCGGGGACGACAGCCATCCCGTGCGCCGCGCGCTGCCGGCCCTCGACATGGTGCTGACCTATGGCGGCGGTCCGCCGGTGGTGGACGCCTATCGCGGCTTCGGCGCGAAGCTGTGCGAGCCGGTCTACAATGCGCTCGACCCCACGACGCACCATCCCGCCCCGGCGGACCCGAAATTCGCCTCGGACCTCGCTTTCCTCGGCAACCGCCTGCCCGACCGCGAGGCGCGGGTCGAGGAGTTCTTCCTCAAGCCAGCCGCGATGCTGGCGGACCGCAGCTTCCTGCTCGGCGGCAACGGCTGGGAAACCAAGGAGATGCCGGGCAACGTCCGCCATCTGGGCCACGTCTATACGCATGAACACAACGCCTTCAACTCCACGCCCTTGGCCGTGCTGAACGTCGCCCGCGACAGCATGGCGAACGTGGGCTTTTCCCCCGCCACCCGCGTCTTCGAGGCCGCGGGCGCCGCCGCCTGCCTCATCACCGACGCCTGGGAGGGGATCGAGCTGTTCCTGACCCCGAACTCGGAAGTGCTGGTCGCCCGCGACGGGCAGGACGTGGCCGACCACCTCGCCACCCTGACGCCCGAGCGCGCGAAGGACATCGGGCAGGCGGCGCTGGCGCGGGTCAAGGCCGAACACAGTTATGCCCTGCGCGGCGCTCAGGTGGACGCGCTGTTCAAGGCTCATGCGCGGCAGCTTGAGGAGGCGCGGGCATGAAGCTGGTCGTCCTCGGGCTGTCGCTGTCGTCCTCATGGGGGAACGGTCATGCCACCACCTTCCGGGCGCTGCTCAAGTCCTTTGCCCGGCGCGGGCACGACGTCCTGTTCCTCGAACGCGACGTGCCCTGGTATGCTAGTCAGCGCGACCTGACCGATCCCGACTGGTGCCGGCTGGAGTTCTACGCGGACCTGCCCGGCCTCGACCGCTGGCGCGACGAGATCGCGCAGGCCGATGCGGTGATCGTCGGCAGCTACGTCCCCGATGGGGTCGAAGTGTCCCGCCGCATCCAGTCCTGGGCGCGGGGCACGACCGGTTTCTACGACATCGACACACCGGTGACGCTCGCGAAGCTGGAGCGGGGCGACCATGAATATCTCTCGCCCGAGGTGATCCCCGGCTTCGACGTCTACCTGTCCTTTACCGGCGGCCCGACGCTGCGGCATATCGAGCGGCATTACCGCTCGCCCATGGCGCGGGCGCTCTACTGCTCGGTGGACCTGGACCTTTACGGCCCGCGCGAGGTGCCCAAGCGCTGGGACCTGTCCTACCTCGGCACCTACAGCGACGACCGCCAGCCCACGCTGGAACGGCTGCTGCTGGAACCTGCCCGCCGCCGCCCCGATCTGCGCTTTGTCGTGGCCGGACCGCAGTATCCCTCGGGCATCGACTGGCCCGGAAACGTCGAACGGATCGAGCATTGCCCGCCCGCCGACCACGCGGAGTTCTACTCGGCCAGCCGCTTCACCCTGAACGTGACGCGGGCCGACATGATCCGCGCGGGCTGGTCGCCATCCGTCCGGCTGTTCGAGGCCGGGGCCTGCGCCACGCCCATCATCTCGGACAAGTGGGACGGGATCGAGACGCTGTTCCGCCCGGGCGTCGAGATCGTTCTGGCCGACGGCGCGGGTTGCGTGCTGGCCGCGCTGGACGGCGATGCGGGCGCGATGGGGCGGGCGGCGCGGGCGCGGATCAAGGACGCGCATTCGTCCGACCACCGGGCGGCGGAACTGGAAGCGCATCTGGCCGAAGCGGCGGCTCACAAGGCCGCAACCCGGCACGTCGAAACAGCGGAGGGATGAGACCATGAGGAAGACCGACCTGGACAGTCCGCGCTCGACCGTGCGGCCGCTGGCGCTCAACGTCGTCGCGGGCGGGGCGGGCTTCATCGGATCGCATCTCTGCCGCGCGCTGCTGGACCGGGGCGAGTCGGTCCTGTGCCTCGACAACCTGCAGACCTCGCGGCCCTCGAACCTGCGGGCGCTGGAAGGCCAGCCCGGCTTCCGCTTCCTGCGCCACGACATCAGCCAGCCCCTGCCGGCCGAGGTGCTGCGGATGGCGCCGCGCATCACCCGCGTCTGGAACCTCGCCTGCGCGGCCTCGCCGCCGCTGTACCAGCGCGACCCGGAACACACGATGCTGACCAACGTGGTCGGCACCAACAACCTGCTGCACCTGGCCGAGGCGGCGAAAGCGCGTTTCCTGCTGACCTCGACCAGCGAGGTCTATGGCGACCCCGAGATCCATCCGCAGCCGGAAGATTATCGCGGCAACGTCAGCTGCACCGGCCCCCGCGCCTGCTATGACGAGGGCAAGCGCGCCGCCGAGGCGCTGACCTTCGACTATGGCCGCGCCGGGCGGGCGCAGGTGCGGGTCGCCCGCATCTTCAACACCTACGGTCCGAACATGGACCCCGACGACGGGCGCGTGGTGTCGAACCTGATCTGCCAGGCGCTGCGGGGCGATGAACTGACGGTCTATGGCGACGGCAGCCAGACCCGCAGCTTCTGCTATGTCTCGGACATGGTGGCGGGGCTGATCGCCCTGATGGACGTCGAGTTCGACGGGATGGAGCCGGTGAACCTCGGCAACCCCCACGAGATGACGGTGAACGAGCTTCTGGGCCATGTGCTGGACCTGACCGGCACCAGCGCGCCGGTTGCCTATCGCCCGCTGCCCCAGGACGACCCCCGCCGCCGCCGCCCCGACATCAGCCGCGCGGGCGCGCTGCTCGGCTGGGCGCCCCGGGTGCCGCTGGCTGAGGGGCTGGAGGCGACCTGCGCCTGGTTCGCCGAGGAACTCGTGGCCGCGCCGGCCGCCGGGGTGGCCGGCTGAGCGCGATGAGCGACCCTTGGACGCAGGCCATGCGGCGCGGCGATTTCCCCGCCGCATGGGACATCGCCGCAAAGGCGCTGGCTGCCCGCGACTTGGCGACGCGCGATGACCCGAGCCTGCCCTATCACCTGCGCTGGGTCTGGGACGGACGGCCCTTCGACGGGCGGAAGGTGCTGGTGCGCTGCTATCACGGGCTTGGCGACACGCTGATGTTCTCGCGCTTCCTGCCGCTGCTGGCGGCCCGCGCGGCCAGCGTCACGGTCGAGATGCAGCCGCACCTGCTGCCGCTGTTCCGGGACTTTCCCGGCATCGGCCTGCGGCCCTTCGACGTGGCGCACCCCCTGCCCCCGCAGGATTGCGACATCGAGATCATGGAACTGCCGTTCGCGCTGCAGGCCGGGCCTGCGGATGCGCCCATTCCGCGGATGAAGGTCATGCCCGCCGCCCTGCCGCCCGGCACGGTGGCGCTGTGCTGGGGCGCGGGGGACTGGGATGCGGAACGATCCATCCCGCAGGCGATGTTCGCGCCCCTCTGCGACGGCGCGGCGCTGTCGCTGATGCCGGGGCCGAGCGGCCTGCCGGTGCTGAACCCGGACGGCTGCCCTCTGGACATCATGCTGACGGCGCAGCTTGTGGCGGGCGCAGCGCTGGTGGTCACGGTGGACACGATGATCGCGCATCTGGCGGGGATTCTCAGGCGGCCGGTCTGGCTGCTGGTCAGGCATGACCCCGACTGGCGCTGGCCGACCGACAGCACCCGCACCCCTTGGTATCCGGCGATGCGCGTCTTCCGCCAGCCCGCGCCGGGCGACTGGGAAGCCGTGATGGCGGACGTGACCCGGGCGCTGCGCCACGAGCCCGCGCTTGCGACAGGAGCGATGACATGACCGACTTCCGTGCAGCCCCCCTTGCGCCCGTGTCCTGGGGCGAGCTTCTGGACAAGATCACCATCCTCGAACTCAAGGCCGAGCGGATCGCCGACCCCGCCGCCCGCGCCAATGTCGGGCGCGAGCTTGCGCTTTTACGGCAGGTCGCCGCGCCGGTGATGGCGCAGCCGGGGCTTACGCCGCTGCTGGACGGGTTGCGCCGGGTCAACGCAGCGCTCTGGCGGATCGAGGACGACATCCGCGCCTGCGAGACGGCGTCGGACTTTGGCGCAGGCTTCATCGAACTCGCGCGGTCGGTCTATCTGACGAACGACGAACGCTCGGCCATCAAGCGGCGGATCAACGACCTGCTGCGGTCTGAACTGGTCGAGGAGAAATTCCACGCCGCCGCCTCGAAGCTGGGGTAAGCTGCGTCCCATGCGGATCACCCTCGCCACGCCCGACGACATCGAGACGCTGTTCGACATCCGCACCAGCGTCGCGCAGAACCACCAGTCGCGCGAGGAACTCTCGGCCCTGGAGGTGACGTCCGACAGCCTCGCCGGGATGCTGCGGACCCGCAGCCGGGCCTGGCTGGCCCATGTGGAGGGCACCGCCGCAGGCTTCTCGATGGCGGATTGCGCGCGGGCGACCGTCTTCGGGCTGTTCGTGCGCCCGGGCCATGAGCGGCGCGGCATCGGCCGGCGGCTGACGGCCGAGGCCGAGTCATGGCTATTCCAGCAGGGCTGGGACCAGATCTGGCTGGCGACGGGCAGCGACGAAAGCCTGCCCGCCTGGGGCTTCTATCTTCACCTCGGCTGGGTCCCGGCGGGCGTGCTGGACGACGGGCAGGTGCGCTTCGTCAAGCGGCGGGTCACGCCCGGCTCCAGTTGAAGCAGCCGGCGGGCACGCCCGAACCGCTGACCAGCATCGCGCCCTTGGCATAGAAGCTCCACCGCCGGTCGCGCGGGACATCGACCAGAACCACGGACATCGCCGGGTCGGCCCAGACCACCCGCGCGCCCGCGTCGTCAAGGATCGCGGCGGCCCGCGCCGCATCCACCGAGGGCCGGAAGACGATCGCCGTCAGCGGCATGTCCGGCGGCATCCGCAGCGACCAGGCGCCCGCGCCCAGAGTCAGCAGCGCCAGTCCCGTCACCACCATCCGCGCCGAGGCAGCCCCACCGCCCCCGCGAAGCATCCGCAGGCCTGCCAGCAGCGGCACCAGCCCGAAGACGACCAGCCACAGCAGGTCCCAAGCCAGCGGGTTGGGGCTGTCATCCTTGATCCGGTGGATGCCGAGGAACCAGTGCGACAGGAAGGTGTCGATGACATGCCACGCGCCGAAGCCGATCAGCAGCGCGCCGACAATCACGCCGCGCGGAACCGCGGCCTCCCGCTGCTGCGCCCGCCACAGGGCCACGAGGCCCACCGCCGCGATCACATACATCAGCGCGTGAAAGACCCCGTCCCACATCACCTGCATGCGGATGTCGGCGATTCCGGGCACGAGGCTGAGAAGATGATGCCATTGCAGGATCTGGTGCAGCAGGATGCCGTCGAAGAACCCGCCCAGCGCAAAGCCCAAGGTGGCCCCGGCCCATATCCATCGCCTGTCGCTCATGGGCGCATTCTCCCCTTGAAGCAGGAACAGGCAAGGATGGCGAAATGTTCCGCCGGTCGGTCAGGAAGCCTTCTTCGCGGCTTCTTCCTCGGGGGCCTCGATGGAATGGTCGCCCAGCACGTCCTCGACATAGATCATCCGCACCAGAATGATCGTCACCAGCAGAAGCGGCGTCGCCAGCAGCACGCCCATGAAGCCGAAAAGGACGCCGAAGGCCACGACGGCAAGGATGGTCAGCACCGGCGGCAGGGCGCTGGCCTTCTTCTGGATCACCGGCATCAGCACGTTGCCCTCGACCTGCTGGATGACGAGGAACAGGATCGCCGTATAGACCGCCTCGGTCGGGCCTTGGGCCAAGGCCAGCAGCACGGCGGGCGCGGCCCCCAGCCAGGGGCCGACATAGGGGATGAAGTCCAGAAGCCCCGCGATCAGCCCAAGCCCCATCGCCAGCGGCACCCCGATCAGCCACAGGCCCATGCCGGCCAGCACCGCGACCGTCGCCATGGCGATCCCCTGCCCGATCAGCCAGCGCCAGAGGCCCTGCCCCAGCGCGTCCATGATCTCGGCCGTCCGCTCGCGCTTGTCCAGCGGGATCAGGTGCAGCACGCCCTGGCGGTAAAGCTGCGGGTCCGAGGCGAGAAAGATCGCCACCGTCACCACGATCACGATATTCGCCAACACCCCCACCACGGTGGAGACGGTGCCGCTGATGGTGCCGAGGATGTTCCAGTTCGGCCTTTCGTCCGCCGTCGGCACCCGTTCCAGCAGGAACTGGCCCCAGGAATATTGCTGCAGCAGCACCTCGACCTGGTCCAGCGCGGCGGGCAGGCTGCGGATGACCTGATCGACCTGTCCGAAAAGCTGGGGCCCGAGGAAGACGATGCCCAGCACCAGCAGCAGCGCGATGGCCAGCGAGACGACCAGCACCCCCGCCGAGGTCGAGACCGGCGTGTGGCGCGACAGGATCAGCGCCAGATGCCGCAGCAGCACCGCAAGCAGGATGCCGGCAAAGGCCAGCAGCAGGACAAAGGACAACTGCCACGCCAGCAGCGCCAGCAGAATGATCAGCAGGGTGACAAAGACGGCGGCGGGGACGGCTCGGGGCATGGGAGGCCTTTGCGGAATCTCGAAGGGCAATGCCCATCGGCGGCAGAGGGCCGCGATGTCCAACGTGGCCGGGCCTCATCGGGTTCGCAACCGCGAGGCGGGGTTTCAGCCCTGCGTCAGCAGCCTGCGGGCAAGCGCCAGATCCTCGGCCAGTTGCGCCCGCGCCTCGGCCGCACGGCCCGCGTCGGGGATGCGCAGGATATAGGAGGGATGCCAGCTGAGCAGCACCGGGCCGTCCAGCGTTTGCTCGACGGTGCCGCGCCGCTTCGTGATGCCCGCGCCCGTCCCCGTCAGCGCCAGAGCGGCGGTCGCGCCGAGGCCGAGGGTCAGTTGCGGCCTGACGAAGCCGCGCTCGAGGTCGAGCCACCATTTGCAGGCGGCGACCTCGCCCTTGTCGGGGGACTGGTGGATGCGGCGCTTGCCCCGTGGGGTGAACTTGAAATGCTTGACCGCGTTCGTCATCCACGCCTGCGCGCGGTCCAGCCCGGATTGCTGCATCACCTCGTCCAGCACCTTGCCCGCCGGGCCGACAAAGGGGCGGCCCTGCAGATCCTCCTGGTCGCCCGGCTGCTCGCCCACGACCATCAGGCGGGCGTCTGCAGGCCCCTCGCCGAAGACCGCCTGCGTCGCGTGGCGGCAGAGGCCGCAACGGGTGCAATGCTGGACGGCGGCGCGGGCGTCCTCGAGCGTCCCGATCACCTCGGGCGGTTTCGGCATGGCGGCACGGTAGCGTTCGGTGATGGTCGCCGCCCGCGCCGGGGCATGGGTCGCGCCCGCCGCCTGCATGGCGCGCACGCGGGCCTCGGCGCCTTCCAGCATGGCGGGGATCTGCGCCGTTTCCGGCATGTTCTTCCAGTATTTCACCGGCATGTGCTGGCGCATCGAGCCAAGCTTGATCCGCGCCGGGTTGAAGATGTTGGTGAAGTAAGTGGCCCAGAGCGATTCCGCCGCATCGTCCGGCAGGTCGGGACGCGGCGCCCCGGGGGCGAAGCCGATCTCTCCGCCCTCGAAGATCACGCTGAGGTCGGGGGTGTGGATCGCCCAGTCCATGTCGCTGAATCGGCGGGCGAAGAAGCCGGCGTTGGCCTCGACTACCCGGTGTTCCGGCTCGAACCAGGCGGCGAAACGGCGGCGGGGGGTGTCCGAGGGAATCTCGCGGAAGCGGACGAAGGCGCGCATCTTGTGGATGTCGCGGCGGACGGATTTCCGCAGCACCTCAAGCCTGCGGACCAGCGGATCGGCCTCGTCCGCCAGCAGGTGCGGCTGGTCCTGAAGCCGCATCAGCGCCTGATAAAGCAGATCAGGCGCGGCGGGGTCGCGGTGCAGGATCGCGCGGTCGGCAAGGTCAAGGAAGGCGCGCGGCACCTTGAGCGCGCGGCCCTCGCCGGTCGGCAAAGGCGCGGCATCGAACAGGGTCTGTTCGGCCTCTCCCACGGCCCATTCGACCTGGGCAGGCGGCACGGCATGGGCGGCCAGCTGGCGGGCAGCCTCGCGCCAGGCGTCCATCGTTCCGGTCTTGGGCAGGACGACGCGGTGCATCAGAACAGGCTCAACTGCTGGGGCTTGGGCGCGAAGCGGGCGCGGAGGTTGTCCTTGTCGATCAGCCCGCCGGGGGACCAGCCGGGCAGGCTGATGAAGGGCTTGGCCTTGGTCATCGACGCGCCGATGCGGGCGAGGTCGTCCCATTCCAGTGTCCGGTGGCGGCGGGCGGACAGGATGCGGTCCACCGTCTTGGTGCCGAAGCCGGGGACGCGCAGAAGCTGCTCCTTCGTGGCGCGGTTCACGTCCACGGGGAAGTCCTCGCGATGCGCCAAGGCCCAGCCCAGCTTGGGATCGACGCCCAGGTCCAGCATCCCGTCGGGGGTGGCCGAGGCGATCTCTTCGGCCTCGAAGCCGTAGAAGCGCATCAGCCAGTCGGCCTGATAGAGCCGGTGTTCCCGGATCAGCGGCGGCTTCACCAGCGGCAGCATGGCCGAGGAATCGGGAATAGGCGAGAAGGCCGAATAATAGACACGCTTCAGCCCATAGCCCGCGTAAAGCCGGGAACTCGTGTTCAGGATCGTCGCGTCATTGGCGCCGTCCGCGCCCACGATCATCTGCGTGGACTGGCCTGCGGGCGCGAAACGCGCGGGGCGCTTGCCGCTGTGGCTTTTCTCGCGGCTCGCCTCTCGCCCGCTGCGGACGCGAGCCATGGCGGTGCGGATCGTCTCGGGGCGTTTTTCCGGGGCCAGCGAACGGATGGAGTCGTCTTGCGGCAGCTCGATGTTGATCGACAGGCGGTCGGCGTAAAGCCCGGCCTCATCGATCAGTTCCGGCGAGGCGTCGGGGATGGTCTTGAGGTGGATGTAGCCCTTGAAGCCATGTTCCTCGCGCAGCGTCTTCGCGATCCGCACCATGTCGCTCATGGTCTGGTCGGGGCTGCGGATGATGCCCGAGGAGAGGAACAGCCCCTCGATGTAGTTGCGGCGATAGAACTCCAGCGTCAGGGTCACGACTTCCTCGACCGAAAAGCGGGCGCGCTCGACGTTGCTGCTGACGCGGTTCACGCAATAGGCGCAGTCGAAGATGCAGAAGTTCGTCATCAGGATCTTCAGCAGGCTGATGCAGCGCCCGTCCGGGGTATAGGCGTGGCAAATGCCGGACCCTTCGGTGGAACCCAAGCCCCCCTTGCGCGCGTCGCGCCGTTCCGTTCCGCTGGAGGCGCAGGAGGCATCATACTTGGCCGCGTCCGACAGGATCGCAAGCTTCCGGGTCAGTTCTGGCGTCACGGAAGTTCCCCTGATGTTCCCATCCTATCTAGGGAAACGCGGATTGTGTTCAACGGGTTTCGGCCGTCAGATTGCGGTCCAGTTCTGTTCCACCACGGCTTCCATCGCCACATAGCTGGAGGTCGAGGTGATGTAGGGCAGCGTCGAGATCCGCTCGGCCATGACCTGCCGGAAATGGGCCATGTCGCGCGACCGGATCTTGAGTTGGTAGTCGTAGCCGCCCGCGATCATGTAGCATTCCTCGACCTCGGGGATCTGGCGGACGGCGGCGTTGAACGCCTCCAGCGCCTTCTGGCGGGTGTCGGACATGGACACCTCGACATAGGTGACATGGGTCAGCCCCAGCTTCAGCGGCGACAGGATCGCACGATAGCCGGTGATGATGCCTGTCTCCTCCAGCCGTTTCAGCCGCTGTGTCACGGGCGTCTTGGACAGGCCCACCGCGCGGGCCAGTTCCGTCAGGGGAATCCGCGCATCCGTCACGAGGATCTCGAGGATGCGCCGGTCGATGGGGTCAAGCTGGGTCATCCTGAAAATACTCGTCCTTGCAGGTGTTCGGGCTACGCTTCTGCCCATCTTTGGTCACATCGTCCAGCCGAACCCGGCTATCCTGTGCCATCCCTCAGCCCTGCGAGCCTGCCATGACCCCTGCCGCCTTCCCTACCCTCGGTCTCGACGCCAAGTTCGCCGACGAAACGGCCGTGCTGGAGCGGCTGGTCAACGAGGCCGCAATCCCGGCCGATACTCGCCAGCGCATCACCGACCGCGCCGCAGCCCTTGTCACCCGCATCCGCAGCGAGGCCAAGCCCACGCTGATGGAGCATTTCCTGGCCGAATACGGCCTTTCCACCCGCGAGGGCGTGGCGCTGATGTGCCTGGCCGAGGCCATGCTGCGCGTCCCCGACGCCCCCACCATCGACGCGCTGATCGAGGACAAGATCGCGCCCTCGGAATGGAACCGGCATCTGGGAACGGCCGCGTCCTCGCTGGTCAACGCCTCGACCTGGGCGCTGATGCTGACCGGCAAAGTCCTGACCGAACCCCGCCCCGGCATCGCGGGCACCCTGCGCGGCGCGGTTCGCCGCCTGGGCGAGCCGGTGATCCGCACCGCCGTCGGCCGCGCGATGAAGGAGATGGGCCGCCAGTTCGTGCTGGGCGAGACCATCGAGGGCGCGCTTTCCCGCGGCGCCAAGCGCGAGGCGCAGGGCTACACCTATTCCTTCGACATGCTGGGCGAGGCCGCGCGGACCGAAGCCGACGCCGCCCGCTATGCCCGCGACTACCAGCACGCCATCGCCGCCATCGGCCGGGCGGCCAAGGCGGATTCGATCGTCAGCAACCCCGGCATCTCGATCAAGCTGTCGGCGCTGCATCCCCGCTATGAGGTCGCCAAGACCGAACGCGTCATGGCCGAACTGGTCCCCGTGGTGAGCCATCTCGCCCGGCAGGCGCGCGAGGCCGGGATCGCGCTGCATGTGGACGCCGAGGAGCAGGACCGGCTGGTCCTGTCGCTGCAGGTGATCGACGCGGTGCTGTCGGACCCCCAGCTTGCCGGCTGGGACGGCTTCGGCGTGGTCGTGCAGGCCTATGGCAAGCGCGCCGGTGCCACCATCGACGCGCTCTACGACATGGCGCAGCGCTATGACCGCCGCATGAACATCCGGCTGGTCAAGGGCGCCTACTGGGACACCGAGATGAAGCTGGCGCAGGTCGGGGGCATGCCCGGCTTCCCGCTGTTCACCTCCAAGACCGCGACCGACGTGGCCTATATCTGCCTGGCGCAGAAGCTGTTCGGGATGGGCGACCGGCTGTTCCCGCAGTTCGCCACCCACAACGCCCATACCGCCGCCGCCGTGCTGGAACTGGCCCAAGGCCGCCCCTACGAGTTCCAGCGCCTGCACGGCATGGGCGAGCGGCTGCACGACATCCTGCTGGCCGAAACCAAGGGCCACTGCCGCATCTATGCCCCCGTGGGCGCGCACCGCGATCTGCTGGCCTATCTGGTCCGGCGGCTGTTGGAGAACGGCGCGAACTCCTCCTTCGTCCACCAGATCGTGGATGAGGGCGTGACGCCCGAATCCATCGCCCGCGACCCCTTCGCGGCGCTGGCTGAGGCGCGCGCGCCCAGGGGCCTGAGGGCGCCCGAGGCGCTGTTCGCGCCGCAGCGCCGGAACTCGCGCGGCTTTGACCTGTCCGACGCGGGCGTGCTGGAGCGGATCGAGGCCGCGCGGCAAGCGCCCCTGCCCGCCGCCGGGCCGCTGACCGTGGCCGAGCCTTCAGGGACGACCCGCCCCGCCATCAACCCCGCGACCGGAGAAATCATCGGCGAGGTCACGGAGGCGGACGAGGCCACCGTCGCCCGCGCGCTGGACGACGCCCGCGTCTGGGACGCGCCAGCCGCGGAACGCGCCGCCATCCTGCGCCGCGCTGCCGATCTTTATGAGGATAACTTCGGGCCGATCTTCGCCACCCTCGCGCGCGAGGCGGGCAAGACCCTGCCCGACGCGGTGGGCGAGTTGCGCGAGGCGGTGGACTTCCTGCTCTACTACGCCGCCGAGGGCGAAGCCGAGACCCGCAACCCGCGTGGCATCTTCGCGGCGATCAGCCCGTGGAACTTCCCGCTGGCGATCTTCACCGGGCAGATTGCCGCCGCGCTGATGGCCGGAAACGCCGTGCTGGCGAAACCCGCCGAGCAGGCGCCGCTGATCGCAGGCCTTGCCGTGCGGCTGCTGCATCAGGCGGGCGTGCCCCGCCATGCCCTGCAACTGCTGCCGGGCGACGGGGCGACGGTGGGCGCTGCGATCACGGCAGACCCGAGGGTCAAGGGCGTGGTCTTCACCGGCTCGACCGACACGGCGCAGGTTATCGCGCAGAGTATGGCGCAGCATCTCGACCCCGGCACGCCGCTGATCGCGGAAACGGGCGGGCTGAACGCCATGATCGCGGATTCGACCGCGCTGCCGGAACAGGCGGTGCGCGACATCGTGGCCTCGGCCTTCCAGTCGGCGGGCCAGCGCTGTTCCGCGCTGCGCTGCCTTTACCTGCAGGAGGACAGCGCGCCGCATGTGATCGAGATGATCAAGGGCGCGATGGACCAGCTGGCGGTGGGCGATCCGTGGCACGTTTCGACGGACGTGGGCCCAGTGATCGACCGCGACGCGCAGGCGGATATCGCGGGCTACATCCAAGCCAACGGCAACGCGGTCCTGCATCGCGGCGCGCAGCCTGAGGGCGGCACCTTCGTCGCGCCGACGCTGATCCGCGTGGCGGGCATCGGCGACCTTGAACGCGAGGTTTTCGGCCCCGTGCTGCACGTCGCCACCTTCCCGGCCGGCAAGCTCGACGAGGTCGTCCGGGACGTGAACGCCCGCGGCTTCGGCCTGACCTTCGGGCTGCACAGCCGCATCGATGGCCGCGTGCAGGAGATCAGCGAGGCGGTCCGCGCAGGCAACATCTATGTCAACCGCAACCAGATCGGCGCGGTGGTGGGCTCGCAGCCCTTCGGCGGCGAGGGCCTGTCGGGCACCGGCCCCAAGGCGGGCGGTCCCTTCTACCTGCCGCGCTTCTATGCCCCCGAAGCGGCGGACCTGGCCGAGGGCGCCTTCCCGGGCGCACAGGACATGGCCGCGCTGGAACGCGCGCTGGGCTCGACCGAGGAGCGCCGCATCGACGAGCGCCTGATGCCCGGCCCCACAGGCGAGATGAACCGCCTGAGCCTTTACACCCGCCCAGCCCTTCTCTGCCTCGGCCCCGGACCGGGTGCTACCCGCGCCCAGCGTGCGGCGGTCGAGGCCTTGGGCGGCTATGCCGTCGAGGCCACGGGCCGGGTCGAGCCCGCCGCGCTGGCGCATCTGGACGGCTTCTCGGGCGCGCTGTGGTGGGGCGAGGCCGATCTGGCCGAGGCCTACGCGCAGGCGCTGGCGGGCCGGAAGGGCCCGATCCTGCCGCTGATCACGGCGATGCCCGACCGCGCCCATGTCGCGCATGAACGGCATCTCTGCGTGGACACCACGGCGGCGGGAGGTAATGCGGCTCTGCTGGCGGGGTGAGCCTGAAGCGCCCGTGCAGGGGACGCCGTCTTTACGCCGAGGCCTGAGCCTTGTGACGGCACAGTAGCGCAGGATAATTCACACCAGCTGCCTGATTGCTGCGCAAAGGCAGCGGGGCGTAGCACCGGAAAGAGCCGGGGTTGTCTGCCTTCGACCGGGCTTCGCCCCCGGCTCACTGAAAACGCTCCACTGGACCCATCCGGCGCGAAAACAGCCATGACGACTGTTTTCTGATCCGCCTCCTGTCCGGGCGCTCACCAGCCCCGGGAATACTTCAGTACAGCCCGAGGAGGTGAGCAATCCCGGAGGACGTCCGGCCGCTGAATTCTGGACGTCATGCCATCAACGCCCGTTCACCGCGACACTGAGCCTGCGTCCGGCTTCGGCAGGCTCTGGGACCAGACTAGTAAGCGTTACGCCTTGTCGCCAAAGGGCGCGCGTTCCAGCCGCTCCAGCATCTCCACTTCCTCCGCCGTCAGCGAGATGCCCTCGGCGGCTGACCGTTCCCGCGCCTCGAAGCGGCGCTGCGAGGGGAGGCGGGCGCCCTGCCCCAGGATCGCCTGAAACAGCGTCTCGGCGCGGGCGAAGGGATCGCCGCGCCCCCCGGCGAAGCGCTCGGGCGAGAAGGCGAGGATCAGCTCGCCGTGATGCGGCCCGAGCGTCGTCGTGCCGAGATAGTCCAGAGCCTCGGTGCTGGTCAGATCGCCGATCATGGCGGCGGCAAGCAGTTCGATCATGGTCGAGATGGCCGAGCCCTTGTGGCCGCCGAAGGGCAGCATCGCGCCCGAAAGCGCCTCGGCCGGGTCGGTGGTGGGGTTGCCGTCGCGGTCCACGGCCGTTCCCTCGGGCAGCGGGCGGCCCTCGATCCGGTGCAGTTCCACGTCGCCCCGCGCCATCACCGAGGTGGCAAAGTCGAAGACGTAAGGGGACGCATCCTTGCGCGGCCAGCCGAAGGCGAAGGGGTTGGTGCCCAGCAGCGGCGCGGTTCCGCCCGCCGGGGCGACCGTCGAATAGCTGGGGCACATCGCCATCGCCGCGAGCCCCTCGGCGGTGATCGCCTCGATTTCCGGCCAGAGCGCCGAGATATGGGTGCAGGAGTTCACGACCATTGCCGCAAGCCCGTGCTGCCGCGCCCTTGCCACCAGCACCGGCAGACCGATGGCGAAGGCCGCGGTCGAGAATGCGCCCTTCGCATCGACGCGCACGATGGGCGAGCCGTCGTCCTGCAGTTCCGGCT
>NZ_JAUNPC010000058.1 GCF_030536915.1 Paracoccus sp. (in: a-proteobacteria) | reverse complement strand
CGGCACGGCACGGATGAATACCGCTTGCGTAAACGGGGAGGCAACTCGGCCCTGCACCTGCGGGATCGAGGGCATCCTTCATGCGCGATCCAAGCGGTAAGCCTGCCCGGACTATCCTGTCACTCGCGGACAAGACTTCGGGCCGGACGGCCGAATCGGTGGCTACAGGTGGGTGCGGATGGACTGTGCGGGATGAAGAACGCACAGGCGGACCGGACAATGGTGTGGCCAGATCGGCGCGGATGGCTTCCCGGTCAGACCAGGGCTGTTCGGCGAGGCAGAAAACAGACCGGACAGGAGAAGCCGCGAGTCGCCCGCCGCAGCGGCCGGGTTCCCCCAATCCCGTGATCCCGCCCTGCAGCAGCGACAGGATAATTCCGGCATTCTTGTAGACCAGCCGGCACCTGAGTCCCGGTATTCTCCCGAACCTTAAGGCAGTTGGCGCAGGAGCGAATGATTCCGGTTTCCCGCGTTGGCCCAGGCGAGCCGAAGAACCCAAGCCGCTCAGGCCCGTGCGCCGGATCAGCCTGCTTTCAGCGGCAGCGGTTCCATGTCCCCGTGGCGGAACTCGTCGGGCGCATCCAGGTCGGCGATCGGCGGTTCCTCTGCATCCCGGCGGATCGGCCCGGTCAAGGCGCCGTCGCCCCGATCCCCGGCACTTGCCTCGGGGCCGGCCGGTTTCCCTGCCTCGCGCGTCAGGCGCAGGGCGTGGCGCCCTGCAAGCTCGCCCAGCTTGCCGCGGAACAGCACCTGTCCCGTCGCCGTCTCAAGGCTGGCATTCGCCAGCACATGCGGTGGCAGGGCGATCATGTCGCCGGGCATCAACCCCCGCAGTTCCCCCAGCGAGATCATGCGGCGGCACAGGATCCCCGCGAGATCGATCGGAGCCGCGCGGACCGCCTTGGCCAGGGTCCCCGCGCCGGAGGCGTCCTCGGGGGCCGCTGCGGGCTTGTCCATCGCCATGGCGATTGCGGGACGCCGGGCCGGTTCCGGCCGCGCCGGCAGCGCGATGAGGATGCGGCCTTCGCGCTGCCCCGTCTCGCCCGCGCGAAGCCGGACCTGCACAAGATGGAAGCTGCCATCCTCCAGCATCAGTTCCAGCGGGCGGGGGTCGTCAAGGAAGCTCGCATAGCGGAAGCCGCGCAGTCCCTCTCCATCAGGCGGCAGGACAAGATCCTCTCCCAGTTCGGCAAGGCAGGCGTTGATGAAATCGGCGCAGATCAGGCCATCGGCCCGTGTCGGCCGTCGCACCGGGGGCGCACGGGCCGAGATGCGGCCCGTGGCCTGCATCTCGATCACCGCGCCCAGCAGGCCGGGGCAGATCGCGACCACCCCCAGGGCCTCGCCCGGCCCCTCGACGACCGAGATCAGCGCGCGTTCGGGGAAAAGCTCGGCCAGTTCGGCCAGGGCGGCCCGGCCATATTCCAGCCGGTCGAAGAACAGACGCAGCCCGTGGACCCGGTCCGCCGCCCGGCCGATCGCGCCGGCGATGATCCGGTCCAGCCCGCGTCCCGACGCAATGGGCGGGGGCGCCGCTTCGGATGCCGCACCTGCAGCTGCGCGCCGCACCGCCGCGGCCGCAACATGGCGGCGCAGAACCGATCCGCCCGCCGGCGCTTTCCCGTTTTCTGCCGCGCCCTGCATCGCCTGCCCGAATCGCCAGTGTCCTGCGGCAAATCTGGCGGAGAATCCTTTCCGGCAGGTTAGCGCCGCCCGGTCAGGACCTGAAAATCCGCTTGCGCCGGGAAGACAGCCAAAGCCGCCTACCTTAGAGCGACAGTCCCCTGCGCCCCGCCAGATCGGTGAAGAACTGCCAGGCAACCCGGCCCGAGCGGGCGCCCCGCGTGGCCTGCCACTCGATGGCCTCAGCGCGCAGGGTGGCGGGATCGACCTCGAGCCCGTAGGCGGCGCAATAGCCCTGGATCATCGCCAGGTATTCGTCCTGCCCGCAAGTGTGGAACCCAAGCCACAGGCCGAAACGGTCGGACAGCGAGACCTTTTCCTCGACCGCCTCGCCGGGGTGGATGGCGGTCGCGCGTTCGTTGTCGATCATGTCGCGCGGCATCAGGTGGCGGCGGTTCGAGGTCGCATAAAGCACCACGTTCGGCGGCCGCCCGGACAGGCCGCCATCCAGCACCGCCTTGAGCGACTTGTATTGCGCGTCGTCGCTGGAAAACGACAGGTCATCCGCGAACAGCACGAAACGCCGGTCGCTTTCGGCCAGGATCGCCAGCAGCCGCCCCACCGAATCGAGGTCGTCGCGGGCGATTTCCACCAGCACCAGCGGCAGACCCTGCGCCACCGCCTCGGCATGGACGGCCTTGACCAGCGAGGATTTCCCCATCCCCCGCGCGCCCCACAGAAGCGCGTTGTTCGCCGCATGGCCGCGGGCGAATTGCAGCGTGTTGGCCAACAGCGTGTCGCGGGCGCGGTCGATGCCCACCAGTTGATCCAGCGGCACCCGGTTCACGCGGCGCACGGGGTCAAGCCGGTCGGGGCCGGTGTGCCAGACATAGGCCTCGGCCTCGGTAAAGCTGGGGGGCGGCGCGGGCGGGGGCGACAGGCGTTCCAGCGCATCGGCGATCCGCGCCAAGGCGGGATCAGTCGTCATCAACATCGACCCACAATCCTTCTGCGCGCAACTGCGCTTCCCGTTTTGTCTCGATCCGCTTCACAAGCTGGATGGCGACCTCGTAAAGCGCGTAGATCACCGAGAACAGCACGAGCTGGCTGATGACATCCGGCGGCGTGACCATGGCCGCAAGCACCAGGATCAGCACCACCGCATAGCGCCGCATGGACGCAAGGCCCGCCGCCGACACCAGCCCCGCCTTGCCCATCAGCGTCAGCGCCACCGGCAGTTGGAAGGACAGGCCGAAGGCCAGCACGAACTTGGTCGTCAGCGACAGGTATTCGCTGATCGAGCCCTGGAAGACGATGCCCGCCATGCGGTCGTCGGTGGCGACCGGGACGGTGGGATCGTCGGGCAGGTCCAGCGGCCCGCTCTGGAAGCCCAGGAAGAAGTCGAAGGCCCAGGGCAGGATGATGTAATAGGCGAAGGCCCCGCCGATCATGAACATCACCGGCGAGGCGATCAGGAAGGGCAGGAAGGCGTTCTTTTCCGAACGATAAAGCCCCGGCGCGATGAAGCGCCACAGTTGATAGGCGATCACCGGGAAGGCAAGGATGAAGCCGCCGAACATGGCGATCTGCATGGCGAGGAAGAAGCCTTCCTGCACCTTCAGCATGATCAGCCCACATTCCTGCCCGCGCTTGGCCAGCGCCCCGCAGATCGGATGGGTCAGGAAGTCGAAGATCGGCTTCCAGACGAAATAGCACAGGATGGCGGCGCCGACAAAGGCCATCACCGACCAGATCAAGCGGGTGCGAAGCTCGGCCAGATGCTCGATCAGCGGGGCGGAACTGTCGTCGATGTCGTCAGGACGTTGGGCCAAGCCTCAGCTCCGGTCGGTGCGGCGGACGGCGTGCAGCCGGCGGGCGCCGGGTTGCGGCACCCCGGCCGAGGGCGCGCCCGTGGCGGGCGGGGCTGCGGGGGCCGCGGCCTTATGCTCCGGCTTGGGGGCGGAAGCTGCGGGGGCGCGCTCCGCCCCCGCCTCGGGTTTCGGGGGCTTGGGCGCAGACGGATCGGGGATGGCGGACTTTCCCTCTTTTCCCTCGCGCACCGGCTGCAGCGGGTCCCATTTCTCGAACTTGTCGGCGGCGCGGCCCAGCGCGTCCAGGCCCATCGACTTGGTGCTGGTCAGCTTCTGCAGGTCGCGCAATTCCTTTGTCGCCTCCTGCACGCCCGAGGCCTTGGCCGCGTCCTCCATCGCCGAGGAGAACTCGCGCGCCATGCCGCGGGCACGGGCCATGATCCGGCCTAGGGTGTGAAACATCACCGGCAGATCCTTGGGGCCGATCACGATCAGCGCGACGACCCCGATCAGCAGAAGCTCGGTCCAGCCGACATCCAGCATGACTTGTCCGTGCGCCTGTTCGACTTACAGGCGGTCGGTGTCGCGCGGGGTCACGTCGCGCAGGCCTTCGGCGCGGCGGGCGCGGGCGGCGTCGGCCTCGGCCTGGATGCGCTCGGCCTCGGCGCGGGCCTTGGCGGCGGCGCGTTCCAGATCGTCGGCGGTGCGTTCGGCGGTAACGGCGCGCTCGGTCGTGGCGTCGGCGGTGCGCTCGATTTCCTCGCTGCCGTCGCGCACGCCGCGCTTGAAGGCGGTGATCCCCTTGCCGACCTCGCCCATCAGGGACGAGACCTTGCCCCGGCCGAACAGGACCAGGACGACGATGGCGATCAGCAGAAGCGCCATGGGTGAAGGTGCGTGCATCGTCTCTCTCCGTTGTCGGGCCGCGGGGCCCGGCGCGGACGCTCGGGCATGAGCGGCCGCTTCACTGCATATAAGGATATGGGGGCCGGGCCGAAAGACCCTTTGCGGTCACAGGTCAGAGCGTCGCAGGCGCCTTTCTTTCCCCCTGAATCCGGCCAGAAGGCTGGCGCTTTGCCGCCGCCGACCCCAGATCGGCGCCATCCGCCCGACAAGGAGCCCGCCGCATGAGCGTCGATCCCGCCCGACTGATGTTCCTGCTGCTGCTGGTCTTCGCGCTGGGCGGGTTCGTTGTGGTCGAGTTCCGCCGCAACGCCGGCTCGACCTCGCGCGCGGTGATGGCCTGGGCGCTGATCTTCGTCGCGGTGATCGCGGCGGCCGGGCTGTGGGAGGACATCCGCCGTCAGGTCCTGCCGCGCCAGGCGATGGTCAGCCCGACCCGGATCGAGGTGCCCATCGGGCCGGACGGCCATTTCCACCTGACGGCCGAGCTGAATGGCGTGCCCGTGCGCTTTGTCGTGGACACGGGGGCCTCCTCCATGGCGCTCAGCCCTCGCGATGCAGGGCGGGTGGGCATCGATCTTGACCGGCTGGTCTTCGCGGGCCAGGCGCGCACGGCGAACGGGCTGGTGCCGACCGCCACGGTGCGGCTGGACAGCGTGGCCATCGGCGACATCGTGGACCAGAACGTGCCCGCCATCGTGATCCGGGGCGAGGTGGACCGCTCGCTTCTGGGCATGGACTACCTCGGCCGATTCGCCCGCGTGGGCTTCGAGGGCGGCACGCTGGTGCTGGAACGCTGAGGCCGCCCGAGGGCACCGCCGCCTGTGCGACCGGCGCCGCACCGGGGGCCAGCCCCCTCGCCCTATACGACGATGGGGCAGAGCCCCGGTCCGAGGCTTCAGCCAATGCCAAAGCGCAGCTTGTCCCGCATCACCGCTTCTTCTCCCATCGCCCTCCGGCCTCGGACCAGTATTCCGCAGCCACGCCCGCTCCCGTCAGCATCCGCCACTGACCGCGGGCTATATCAAGAGCAGCCGGATCGTTGCCGTCGAAGACCACGCAGACCCGCTGCATCGGGGCGCATTCCGCCGGATCGACCGCCGCGCCGTCGATGGCGATCAGGCAGTCGGCGCCACTGGCCTCCCCTTGCCCGGCCACGGTCAGCAGCACCGGCTGCAGCGCGTCATGTGGCCCGCCTGCCAAGCCATGGGGCAGGAAGCCGTCGCCCTGCCACAGGATCTCGTCCAGCCGCGCCATCCGCGCGGCATCGGTGCCGCGCAGTTCCACCCGCCAGCCCGCCTGCCGCGACTTGGCCGCCAGGGACGGCACCAGCGCCTCGGCGGTGGACCGGGTCAGGTGATAGAACAGCGCGTTGCCCAAAGGAGCCTCATTCCGCCTCGAAACGGTCGCGGATCAGGCGGTCCAGCGTCATCACCCCCCAGCCGGTCGGCCCCTTGGGGGCAAGCGTGGTCTCGCCCGGCGGCAGCGCCACCCCGGCGATGTCCAGATGCGCCCAGGGCGTACCCTTGCGGATGAAGCGCTGCAGGAACTGCGCCGCGGTGATGGACCCGGCAGGACGCCCGCCCGAGTTCTTCATGTCCGCCAGCCGCGACTTGATCAGGTCGTCGTAAGCCGGCCCCAGGGGCATCCGCCACAGCCCCTCGCCCATGGCATCCGCGGCCTTCAGCAGGTCGCCCGCCAGCGCGTCGTCGTTGGAAAACAGCCCCGCCTTGTCATGTCCCAGCGCCACGATGATCGCCCCGGTCAGGGTGGCGAGGTTCACCACGGCAGAGGGCTGGAAGCGGTCCTGCGCATACCAGAGGACATCGGCCAGGACCATGCGGCCCTCGGCGTCGGTGTTCACGACCTCGATGCTGTCGCCCTTCATCGAGCGCACGATGTCGCCCGGCCGCTGTGCCCGCCCGTCGGGCATGTTCTCGACCAATCCGACCAGACCCACGACATTGGCCTTGGCCCGGCGCAGCGCGAGCGTCCGCATGACGCCCGCGACGACGCCCGCGCCGCCCATGTCCATGGTCATCTCCTCCATCCCCTGCGCGGGCTTGATGGAGATGCCGCCGGTGTCGAAGACGACGCCCTTGCCGACCAGCGCGAAGGGCGCTTCCTCCCCGCCGCCCTGCCAGCGCATGACCACGACCTTGGTCGGGCTTTCCGACCCCTGCCCCACGGCCAGCAGCGCCCGCATCCCCAGACGCGCAAGCTCGTCCTCGTCCAGCACCTCGACCTCGAGGCCAAGCTCGCGCATTGCCAGCAGGCGGTCGGCAAAATCAGTGGTGGTCAGGACGTTCGCGGGCTCGTTCACCAGATCGCGGGTGAAGAACACGCCCTCGGCCAGCGCGGCGCCCGCCTGCGCCTCGCGCGCCGCCGCCTCGGGATCGGCGCAAAGGACGGTGACGCGGGCCTTTTCCGGCTGCGGCGGCTCGGCGGTTTTTCCGGTCGTGCCCGGCTCGGGCTCGGCACCCGCGGCGTCATTCAGCCGCGCGTCGGGCGCGGCGCCGTGGGTGGTGCTTTGCGGCGCGGCGGCGGGCAGGTCGCCGGCGGTCTCCTCGGTCTCGGTCTCGGCCTCGGGCTGGGGCGAGGACTTGTAGGCCGGAAAGTCATAGCCGCGCAGCGCGATCCCCAGCGTCAGGTCGGCCACCGGCGTGCGGGGGTCGCAGACCACCGTGACCTCGCCCTTGCCCATGCGGGCGCCGATGGCGGCCCCGGCCTTGCGCGCCAGCGCCGCATCGGCGCGGCGGGGCAGGCGGACAAGCTGCACCGCATCGGCGGCAAGGCCCGCGGGAAAGGCGATCTCCATCGCGCCGCCCGGCTTGACCTCGGCCCATGCCTTCGACCCCAGCGCGCGGGACAGGCTTTTTCGGACAGGGCCCGGCAGCCCCTTGGGCAACTGGTCGCGCTCGCCGACGATCAGGGCAAGCCGCCCCTCGCGTTCCGACAGATCGGCATCGGCGGCGGGCATGAAACGGATTTCGACGGGATGGGTCATCGGGAAGCCTTCGGTTGCGCGAGCCTGGCCGAGCCTAAGCCCCGCCCGCCGCCTTGACCAGACCGGCCGGGCACCGACCCGAAGGGCTTTCGCCGGACCCCTCGCCCGGCTAATCAGGACGGACCCGCAGTCAGGATGGGACATGACCCGCATCGACCGATACATGCTGTCGCAGTTCCTGACCCAGTTCGGGTTCTTCGCGCTGGTGCTGGTGTCGGTCTACTGGATCAACCGCGCCGTGCGGCTGTTCGAGCAACTGATCCAGGACGGCCAGACCGCGCTGGTGGTGCTGGAATTCACCGCCCTGACCCTGCCCGTGGTGATCGCGCTGGTGCTGCCGGTGGCGGCCTTCGCGGCCACGGCCTACGGGACGAACCGGCTGGCGTCCGAATCCGAGATGACGGTGATGCAGGCGGCGGGGCTGTCGCCATGGCGGCTGGCGCGCCCGGCGCTGGTCTTCGGGCTTCTGGTCGGGCTGATGGTCGCGATCCTCGCGCATGGGCTGGTGCCGATGGCCCGCGCCCGGCTGGCCGAGCGGCAGGCCGACATCGCGGAAAACGTTTCCGCCCGCTTCCTGCGCGCGGGCAGCTTCCAGCATCCCGGCGACGGCGTGACCCTGTTCATCGGCGAGATCGCGCCCGACGGCCGCCTGATCGACCTGTTTCTGGAAGACGCGCGCAACCCCGGCAGCCAGACCATCTACACCGCCGAGGAGGCGCTGGTCCTGCGCGGCGAGACCGGCCCCCGGCTGGTGATGGCGCGCGGCATGGTCCAGACCCTTCGCAGCGCGCCGGGGGCCGAGCCGCGCCTGTCCACCACGCGCTTTGCCGACCTCACCTATGACATCGGCGCGCTGTTTTCTGTCACCGCGCGGCGCGGGCGCGACCTGCGCGACTATTCGACGCCGCGGCTGCTGAACCCCGACCCCGAGCTGCTGGCCGCGACCGGTGCCTCGGCCGAGCGGGCGCGGACCGAGGGGCACGAGCGGCTGGCCCAGCCCCTGCTGGCCCCGGTGGGGGCGCTGCTGGGCTTTTCCATGCTGCTTCTGGGCGGCTTCTCGCGCTTTGGCGTCTGGCGGCAGGTGATCTGGGCGGTGGTGGCGCTGCTCTTCGTGCATTTCCTGTCCACCGCCGCCGCCAGCCGCGCGGCGAAGACGCCGGAAAGCTGGCCTCTGCTGTATGTGCCCGCGATTGCGGGCGCGGCCATGGTCATGGCGGCGCTGTGGGTGGCGGCCCGGCCGCGGCGGTTGCGCGGGGCGGACCAAGCCGAGGTCGCGCCATGATCCTGCAACGCTATGTCGCCCAACGCTTCCTGCGGCAATTTCTGCTGGTGACGGCAGTCTTCGTGGCGATCCTCTTCCTCATCGACATCGTCGAGCAGATCCGCCGCTTCGGCGGCGACGACATCGGCCTTGCGGGGGCGGCAGGCCTGTCGGCGCTGAACATCACCGAGGGCGTTTATGCCATCCTGCCGCTGATCGCCCTGCTTGCGGGGATCGCGCTGTTCCTGGGCCTGTCGCGCACATCCGAGATGGTGGCGATCCGCGCCGCCGGACGATCGGGGCTGCGGATCGTGGCCGCCCCCGTCATCACGGCGGTGGTCCTGGGCGCCATCCTCGTCAGCGTGATGAACCCGATGGTGGCCGCGACCACCAAGCGCTACGACGAGGCCGCCGCGCGGGCCAGCGGAGAGGTCCCGCAGGCCGTCTCGCTGGGCCGCGGCGCGGTCTGGCTGCGGCAGGGGGTGCCGGCGGGCTCGGCCGGGACCGGGCCTGACGGCGGCCAGATCGTGATCCGCGCCAGCCGCGCCAGCCCCGACGCGACCACGCTTTACAACGCGACCTTTCTTGTCTTCGACGCGACGCAAGGCCCGGTCCGCCGCATCGTCGCGCAGTCGGCGCGGCTCATCAACGGCGCCTGGGCGCTGATGGGCGTCAAGGAATGGCGGCTCGGCAGCGCCAATCCCGAAAGCGCGGCGCTGGCGCTGCCGGGCATGACGCTGCCCACGGAACTGACCGCCGCCCGCATCCGCGACGGCTTCGGCGCGCCCGAGGCGGTCCCCTTCTGGCAGTTGCCCGATTTCATCGAGGGACTGGAACGCGCGGGCTTTTCCGCCCTGCGCCACAAGGTCTGGCTGATGATGGAAATCGCCCGGCCCTTCCTGATGGGGGCGATGGTGATGGTGGCCGCGGTCTTCACCATGCGGCCCATGCGCGGGCGGCGCAGCGGAATGCTGGTGCTGACCGCATTCGTCACCGGCGTGGGGCTGTTCTTCCTGCGCAACCTGACGCAGGTTCTGGGAGAGGCCGGCGAGGTGCCGCCCGCCTTCGCCGCCTTCGCGCCCCCGCTGATCGCGGCGCTGCTGGCGCTGACCGCTCTTCTGCGGCTGGAGGAATGATGACCGCGCCTGCCTGCCTTCTTCGCCGCAGCACGGCCGCGCTGGCCATCGGCCTTGCGCTGGCGGCACCCGCCGCGGCGCAGACGGACATGACCGCGCCCCCGGTCCCCTTCGTCGGCAGGGGCGGGCCGGCGCTGGCGCCGACGGAAACGAACCGGCGGGGCGACCGGCTGGCCGACGGGACAAGCTTCACCGCGCTGCCCGTGGTGATCGCGCCCCGGCGGCCGCCCGCGCGGGCCGAGACGCCGCCCGAGCCCGATGACGCGGCCACGCTTCTGGCCGATCACGTCGATCTGTCGGGCGACCGGGTGCTGACCGCCTCGGGCGGGGTGGTGATCTGGTTCCGCGGCGCGCGGCTGATCGCCGAGCGGGTGATCTATGACGGCAACGCCGGTACGCTGGCGATCGAGGGGCCGATCCAACTGACCGAGCCGGGGACCGAGGGCACCCAATCGGAAGTCATCCTGATCGCCGACGCCGCGCAACTGGACGAGGACCTGCAGGACGGGCTGCTGACCGGCGCCCGGATGGTGCTGGCGCGCGAACTGCAGTTCGCCGCAGCCGAGGTGCGCCGCACGGGGCAGGGCCGGATGACCACGCTGACCCATGTGGTCGCCTCCTCCTGCCAGGTCTGCGCCTCGGACCCCACGCCCTTGTGGGAGATCCGCGCGCGCCGGATCACCCATGACGCCGAAACCCGCCGCATCCACTTCGACCGCCCGCAGTTCCGCGCCTTCGGCCTGCCCATCGCCACCCTGCCCGCGCTGTCCGCCCCCGATCCCACGGTCGAGCGGATGACCGGCTTCCTGGCCCCCCGCTTCCGCACGACCTCGGGGCTGGGGTTCGGGGTGATGCTGCCCTATTTCATCACCCTGGGCGACAGCGCCGACCTGACGCTGACGCCCTATGTCTCGGCCAGCCGCACCGCCACGCTGGGGCTGCGCTACCGGCAGGCCTTCGTGAACGGCGCGACCGAGATCAACGGCGCGATCTCGGACGACGACCTGGCCTCGGGGACGCGCGGCTATCTTTTCGCGAACGCCGCCTTCCGGCTGCGGCGCGACTACCTGCTGGGGCTGCAGCTTCAGACCGCCTCGGACCGCCCCTACCTGCTGGATTACGACATCACCGACGCCGACCGGCTGTGGAGCGGGGTGACGCTGGACCGTGTCGCCCGCGACCGCCTGGTGACCGCCCGCGTCGGCCGCTACGAGGCCCTGCGTGACGAGGAGGACAACGCGGCCTTCCCCGACCTGGTCGCCGACGCGCTGTGGGAACGGCGGTTCCGCCCTGCGCTGATCGGCGGCGAGGGCGGGCTGCAACTGTCCGTCCACGCCCATCGGCGCCGTTCGGGCGAGGACATCGAGGGCCGCGACATGGCCCGCGGCTCGGCCCGGCTGGACTGGCAGCGCAACGAGATCCTGCCCTTTGGAATCGTCGCGGCGATGCAGGGGCGGCTGGACGCGGACCTTTACCGCATCCGCGACGACAGCCGCTTCGACACGACCGAGGCCCGCGCGACCCCAGTCGGCGCCATCGAGCTGCGCTGGCCGCTGTTGTCGCGGGGCGGCCGGGCCGCAAACCTGCTGGAACCCGTGCTGCAGGTCGTCTGGTCGCCGGAACTGGACAACGAGGACGAGGTGCCGAACGAGGATTCCCGCCTGATCGAGTTCGATGAGGGGAACCTGTTTTCGCTGGACCGCCTGCCGGGGCGCGACGCGGTGGAAGGGGGCCTGCGGGCGAACCTCGGGCTGACATGGACGCGGATCGACCCAGCGGGCTGGTCGCTGGGGGTGACGGCGGGCCGGGTGCTGCGCAACGACCCGGACCCCGCCTTTGAACGCGGCGGCGAGGTGCTGTCCGGCCGCCAGTCCGACTGGCTGCTGTCCGCGACCTATTCCGATTCCAGCGGCCTTGCCGTCGCCAACCGGGCGCTGTTCGACAGCGACCTGTCGATCCACCGTGACGAATTGCGCGTGGGCTGGCTGCGCCCCGGCCTTGAACTCTCTGCGGGCTATCTGTGGATCGACGCCCGGACCGAGGAAGGCCGCCCGCGCGACGTGTCCGAACTGACCGCCACCACCGGCTGGCAGGTGGCCCAAGGCTGGCGGGCGACGGCCGAGACCCGCTACGACTTTGCCGCCGACCGGGCGCAGAAGGCGGAACTGGGGCTGGAATACCGCAACGAATGCGTGACGGTGGACCTGTCGGTGTCGCGCCGCTTTACCTCGTCGGACACGGTCCGGGCGGACACGGACGTGGGGCTGTCGGTGCGGCTGGGCGGCTTCGGGCGCTCGCGCGCCGATGGCGTGGCGACGGTGGCGCGGCGGTCCTGCCTGCGCTAGGTTGGCCCGCAAGAACAGAACGGCAAGACCTGAGGACGGGGCGACGATGCGGCGGATTCTTCACGCGACGACCATGGCGGTGGCTCTGGCGGCGGCCCTGCCCGCGCTGGCCCAGACGGGGCCGCTGTCGCCCGTGGTGTATGTCAACAACTCGGCCGTGACGCAGTATGAGCTGGATCAGCGCATCCGCTTCATGCAGATCCTGCGCGCCCCCGGCGCCGACCGCGAGGGCGCGCTGCAGGCGCTGATCGACGATCGGCTGAAGATGGACGCCGCAAAGCAGTTGGGCATCGCCGTCACCGACGAGGGGCTGGAAGCGGGGCTGGCCGAATTCGCGGGCCGCGCCGGGCTCGGCATCGAGGAATTCGCCGCCGCGCTTGGCCGCGAGGGGGTCGAGCGGCAGGCTTACCGCGATTTCGTCCGCACCGGCGTCGCCTGGCGCGAGGTCGTCCGGCAGCGCATCGTGCCCACCATCGATGTCAGCGACCGCGAGGTCGAGCAGGAACTGACGCGCGAGATCGAGACGCCCATCGTCACCCAGGTCCTGCTGTCGGAACTGGTGATCCCCGCCCCGCCCGGACAGGAACAGTCCGCGCTGGCGCTGGCGCAGCGGCTGTCGGGCTCGGTGACGACCGAGGCGCAGTTCGCCGCCGCCGCGCGCCAGTATTCGGCCGTGCCGACTGCGCCGCAGGGCGGGCAGCTTCCCTGGACCCCGCTGGCGAACCTCGCGCCGGGCCTGCGCGACATCATCCTGCAGATGCCCTCGGGCTCGATCAGCCAGCCGCTGCCCGTGCAGGGCGCGGTGGTCCTGTTCTTCCTGCGCCAGACGCAGGGCCGCCTGCGCGCGGGGGCCGAATCGCAGACCGTCGACTACGTCGAGCTTGCCCTGCCCTCGGCCGCGGAAGGTGCGCGCATCCTGTCCGTCGCCGACAGTTGCGAACAGGTCTTCGTCGAGGCCAACCGCTTTGCCGGCGACGTGATCCGGCGGCAGACGCAACCCCTGTCGGCAGTGCCGCTGGACGTGGCGCAGCGCATCGCTTCGCTCGACCGCAACGAGGGCACGGTGATCGACTACGGCGGGGGCGCGCGGCTGGTGATGCTCTGCAGCCGCACGCCGACGCTGATCGCCGACACGGCCGAACCGACCACCCTTCCCGGCCTGCCGGTGCCCCCGCGGCGCGAGGCACCCCCGCCCAGCGCCGCCGAGGCGCCGAATGCCGCGAACGCCGCCGCCGATGCAGCCGCCGCGGCGGGCGTCGCCACCACCGGCGACCCGCCGCTGCGCACGCGCGAGGAGGTGCGGGCGGTGATCTTCAACCGCAAGGTCAACGCGGCCGCCGATGCCTACCTGGCCGAACTGCGGGCCGATGCGCTGATGCGCCGCCCATGAGCCGGCGCCCGTGACCCCGCCGCTGATCCTGACCTGCGGCGAACCCGCGGGCATCGGCCCGGAACTCGCCCCTTTGGCGCTGGCTGCGGGGGTGCCCTTCGTCTGGCTGGGCGACCCGCGGCACCTGCCCGCGGGCACGGTCTGGGCCGAGGTCACGGCGCCCGGCGATCCGGTTGCCCCCGGCACGCTGGCCGTCCTGCGCCACGACTTCGCCGCCCCTGCGACCCCCGGCCATCCCGACCCCGCCAATGCGCAGGGCGTCATCGACGTGATCGCCCGCGCGGTGACTCTGGCGATGGAGGGAAAGGCGGGCGGCATCTGCACGCTGCCCATCAGCAAGCAGGCGCTGAAGGAAGGCGCGGGCTTCGCCTTTCCCGGCCATACCGAATACCTCGCCCATCTGGCGAGCGGGGCCGAGGTCGTGATGATGCTGGCCTCGACCACGGTTGAGCCGCCCTGCCGCGTCGTCCCCGCCACGATCCACATCGCGCTCGAACAGGTCCCGCAGGCGCTGACGCCCGAACTGATGGAGCGCACGATCCGCATCACCCACGCGGGCCTTGTCCGCGACTTCGGCATCGCCACCCCCCGCATCGCCGTCGCCGGCCTCAACCCCCACGCGGGCGAGGGCGGCACGATGGGCCGGCAGGAACGCGACTGGATCGCCCCCCTCTGCCGGCGTCTGGCGGATGAGGGCCTGCAGGTCACCGGCCCCCTGCCCGCTGACACGATGTTCCACGCCCCCGCCCGCGCCCGCCACGACGCGGCGGTCGCCTGCTACCACGACCAAGGGCTGATCCCGATCAAGACGCTGGACTTCGCGGGCGGCGTCAACGTCACCCTTGGCCTGCCCTTCGTGCGAACCTCGCCGGACCACGGAACCGCCTTCGACATCGCGGGGCAAGGCCGCGCCGATCCCTCCAGCACCATCGCCGCGCTGCGCATGGCCTGGCAGATGGCGCGAAACCGGACCGCGATATGAGATTTCTTCTTTGCAGAAATATCCCACGGGGGTCCGGGGGTGTGAAACCCCCGGCTTGCGCCGCATGAGCGCGATCGACGGCCTGCCCCCCCTGCGCGAGGTCATCGCCCGCCACGACCTGCGGGCGAAAAAGCAGCTTGGCCAGAACTTCCTTCTGGACCTGAACCTGACCGCCCGCATCGCCCGCGCGGCGGGCGACCTGACGCAATGCGACGTGATCGAGGTCGGCCCCGGCCCCGGCGGCCTGACCCGCGGGCTGCTGGCCGAGGGCGCGCGCCACGTTCTGGCGATCGAGAAAGACCCCCGCGCCATCCCGGCCCTGCAGGAAATCGCCGCCGCCTACCCCGGCCGGTTGACGGTGATCCACGGCGACGCGCTGGAGATCGACCCGCTTGCCCATATCACACCCCCGGTCCGCATCGCCGCGAACCTGCCCTACAACATCGGGACGGAACTGCTGGTCGGCTGGCTGACCCCACCCGAATGGCCGCCTTTCTGGCAATCACTGACGCTGATGTTCCAGAAAGAGGTCGCGCAGCGCATCGTGGCGAAACCGGGCGGCAAGGACTACGGCCGGCTCGCGATCCTCGCCCAATGGCGCTGCGAGGCGCGGATCGTCCTGACCCTGCCGCCGCAGGCCTTCGTGCCCGCGCCCAAGGTCGAATCGGCGGTCGTCCACCTCATCGCCCTGCCCGCGCCGCGCTATCCGGCCGATCCGAAGCTGTTGGAGGAGATCACCCGCGCCGCCTTCAACCAGCGCCGCAAGATGCTGCGCGCCTCGCTGCGCGGCCTGCATCCGCAGATCGAGACGCTTCTGGCCGAAGCCGGCATCCCGCCGACCGCCCGTGCGGAAGAAATCGACCTGGAACGTTTCTGCACCCTCGCCCGCGCGCTGGCGGCGGCGCGCGGCAGGGGCTGACCCTTCGGCGCCTCTTGAACAATCAGGGGCAAGAAAGCTGACAAAGGTCCGGTTGCGGCGGCTCTCTTGCACACAGCCCTGCAGGAAAGCCCTTGCCGACGTTTGACAAGTGCCCGGCTGAACAATCGAGTAACAGGCACAAGAAGGCCACACGGGACAACATCTCGGCCCAGCCATCCAAGGCACAAGACCCTCAGGGGTTCATGAACTTATGCTGAAATCAGCGTCCGCGGCGCAGCAGCGCCAGAACGCGGTGCCGCAAGAGGCGCGTCATGCGCGCACTCCCGCAGTCCTGGTGCCTTATTCTTCCCCGGCAGCTTCGGGGGCGACGGCCGCAGCCTCGCCGTCCTCGGTGCGGCGGCGCGGCGCGGCGCGGCGCGGAGCCGTGGCCCGCGGCTTGCGGGTGCGCGGGGGCGCCGCCTGAGGCTCTGGCGCGGGCTCGTCGCGGCTTTCGGGCGTTTCCACCGGCACCGCATTCCCGTCGCCCTGCGCTTCGGGCAGGCCGGGAAGGTCGGGCTGCGAAGGCTCGGGCCGGGCGGCATCCTCGCCGGGCGCCGCATCCGCCTGCGCCTCGGAGGGCTGCGCCTTGACAGCAGGCGTCTCGACGGCGGGGGGCAGAGGCAGGATCTCGGCGGCGGCTTCGGCGGGGGCCTCGGTCACGCGTTCGACGGCCGGGCGTTCGTCGCGGCGGTTGTCCTCGCGCTCGTCACGCCGGTCATTGCGGCCCTCGCGATCGTCGCGGCGGGACTGGCGGTTGTCGCCGCGGTCCTCCCGGCGGGTATCGCGCTGCTCGCCCCGGTCCTCGCGACGTTCGCCCTGCGGCTGGTTGCCCTGGTAATGGTGGCCGTTGCGCTGCTCCTCGCGCCCGTCAAGGCCGGGCTGCTGGCCGCCGAACTGGGCCTGGCGCTCGGCCTGCTCGCGCTGGGCCTCGCCCAGCATGCGGGTGTAATGCTCGGCGTGCTGCAGAAAGCTCTGCTCGGCCACGCGGTCGTGCGACAGTTGCGCGTCGCGGGCCAGCGCCAGGTATTTCTCGATGATCTGCTGCGGGGTGCCGCGGACCTTCCCTTCCGGGCCCGAGCTGTCGAAGACGCGGTTGACGATGTTGCCAAGCGACCGCGGATTGTTGCGGGACTTGTTGCGCGAACGGGACTTGGAAGATCTCATCGTGCCAATGTTCTTGGTCCGGCGCCGGGCGCCTGGATGCGGTTGGGGTCGCGGTGCTGCGGCAAGGGCCGGGACAGTGGCCCGGCAATTCGCGGAACGCTCCGGCAACGGTGTGTGCGGATGACCCGTGCGGGGCGTCATGCCCCTGTCACGCCGCCTGCTAACCACGCGAGACTGCCCTTGGCAAGAGAAATCGCCCGAAAACACGGGTCGTTCACCTGAAAATGCAGCCGATCAGCCCGGATCGCGCGCCAGAACCACCCGGTCGCGCCCGTCAAGATCGCGGCAGAGGCCGATCTGCTGCATCCCGCGCGCCGCGAAAATCCCGCTGACAGCCGCGGCCTGCGTCGGCCCGATCTCGACCGCA
>NZ_JAUNPC010000158.1 GCF_030536915.1 Paracoccus sp. (in: a-proteobacteria) | reverse complement strand
CGAGGTCACCACCGCCGCGCTGATGAGCGAGAACAAGCATCTCGCCAACCCCTGCTCGGTGGATTCGACGCCCACCTCCGCCAACCAGGAGGACCACGTCAGCATGGCCGCCCATGGCGCGCGCCGGCTGGGGCTGATGACGCGCAACCTCGCCGTGATCCTCGGGGTCGAGGCGATCTGCGCCGCGCAAGGGATCGAGTTCCGCGCGCCGCTGGCCACCTCGGCAGCCCTGTCGCGCGTGATGGCGGCCCTCCGCGCCCGCGTGCCCGCGATGGGCGAGGACCGCTATCTCGCCCCCGACCTGCTGGCCGCTCAGGAGCTGGTCGAGGACGGCACCCTGGCGGCCGCCGCCGGCGTAGAGATCGCCGCATGAGCCTTGGACCCGAGCCTGTCGAGATGGTCCGGGGCGACAGCCCCGTCATCCTGGGCCTGCCCCACACCGGGACATGGCTGCCGGACGACATCCTTGCCCGGCTGAACGAGCGTGGCCGGACCTTGGCCGACACCGACTGGCACATCCACCAGCTTTACGCCGGGCTTCTGCCCGGGGCGACGACGGTGCGGGCGAGTTTCCACCGCTATGTCATCGACGCGAACCGGGGCCCCGAGGACGAAAGCCTTTACCCGGGCCAGAACACCACCGGGCTGGTGCCCGTCACCGATTTCGACGGCCAGCCGATCTGGACCGAGAAGCCCACGCCCGAGGACGTGGCCGACCGGCTGGCGCGCTTCCACGCGCCCTATCACGCGGCGCTGTCGGCCGAGATCGAGCGGGTGCGGGCGCGGCACGGCGTGGCGATCCTGTATGACTGCCACTCGATCCGCTCGGTGATCCCCTTCCTGTTTCCGGGCGTGCTGCCCGACTTCAACATCGGCACCGCGAACGGGACGTCCTGCGCCGCAGCCATCGAGGCCGCCACGCAGGAGGTCGCCGCCGCGACCGGCCGCCCTTGGGTGGTGAACGGCCGCTTCCGGGGCGGATGGACGACGCGCCATTATGGCCGCCCGGAAACCGGCGTCCACGCGATCCAGATGGAACTGGCGCAGTCCACCCATCTTGCGGCCGAGGCCCCGCCCTTCGAGCTCGACCTCGCCAAGGCAGCAGCCATGCGCAAGACTTTGGGCGAGATCCTCGCCCGACTCGAGGCGCTGGCGCCGGAGCTTGCGCCATGAAGATGCCTAAAAGGTCGCGCATGTGCGAGGGCTCGTTCGAGATCCAGCGCAACATCATCGCGGGCCAGCTGCTTTCCTGAAAGGACCGGACATGAACAACCCCCGTCACAACATCCGCGACGTCTTCCCCCCGACCGGCACCGAGATTTCGGCGAAAAGCTGGCTGACCGAGGCGCCGCTGCGGATGCTGATGAACAACCTGCACCCGGATGTGGCCGAGAACCCGCACGAGCTGGTCGTCTATGGCGGCATCGGCCGGGCGGCGCGGACCTGGGACGACTTCGACCGGATTGTCGAATCCTTGCGCAAGCTGAACGAGGACGAGACGCTGCTGGTGCAGTCCGGCAAGCCCGTGGGCGTCTTCCGCACCCACAAGGACGCGCCGCGCGTGCTGATCGCCAACTCGAACCTGGTGCCGCACTGGGCGAACTGGGACCATTTCAACGAGTTGGACAAGAAGGGTCTGGCCATGTACGGCCAGATGACCGCTGGGTCCTGGATCTACATCGGCACGCAGGGCATCGTTCAGGGCACCTACGAGACCTTTGCCGAGGCGGGCCGCCAGCATTACGGCGGCGATCTCAGGGGCAAGTGGATCCTGACGGCGGGCCTGGGCGGCATGGGCGGCGCGCAGCCGCTGGCCGCCGTGATGGCCGGGGCCTGCTGCCTTGCCGTCGAATGCGACGAGACCCGCGCCGACTTCCGCATCCGCACCCGCTATTGCGACGCCAAGGCCCATTCGCTGGACGAGGCGCTGGCCATGATCGCGGACTGGATCGCCAAGGGCGAGGCCAAGTCCGTGGCCCTGATCGGCAACGCCGCCGAGGTCTTCCCGGAACTCGTGCGCCGCATGAAGGCGGGCGGCCCGCGCCCCGACATCGTGACCGACCAGACCTCGGCCCATGACCCGCTGCACGGCTATCTGCCGAAAGGCTGGACGGTCGCGGAATGGCGCGCGAAGCAGGAAACCGACCCCAAGGCGGTCGAGGCCGCCGCCCGCGCGTCCATGAAGGACCACGTCGCGGCCATGGTCGATTTCTGGAACGCGGGGGTGCCGACGCTCGACTATGGCAACAACATCCGCCAGGTCGCGCTGGAGGAAGGGCTGGAGAACGCCTTCGCCTTCCCCGGCTTCGTGCCCGCCTATATCCGCCCGCTGTTCTGCCGCGGCGTCGGCCCCTTCCGCTGGGCCGCGCTGTCGGGCGACCCCGAGGACATCTACAAGACCGACGCGAAGATGAAGGAGCTGTTCCCCGAGAACGAGCACCTGCACCGCTGGCTGGACATGGCGCGCGAGCGCATCGCCTTCCAGGGCCTGCCCGCGCGCATCATGTGGATCGGCCTCGGCGACCGTCACCGCGCGGGCCTCGCCATCAACGAGATGGTGCGGAACGGCGAGCTGAAGGCGCCGGTCGTGATCGGCCGCGACCACCTCGACTCGGGCTCGGTCGCCTCGCCCAACCGCGAGACCGAGGCGATGAAGGACGGCTCGGACGCCGTGTCGGACTGGCCGCTGCTGAACGCGCTGCTGAACACCGCCTCGGGCGCGACCTGGGTGTCGCTGCACCACGGCGGCGGCGTGGGCATGGGCTTCAGCCAGCACTCGGGTATGGTCATCTGCTGCGACGGGACCGCCGATGCCGACCGGCGGATCGAGCGCGTGCTGTGGAACGATCCGGCCACGGGCGTCATGCGCCATGCCGACGCGGGCTATGACATTGCGCTGGACTGCGCGCGCGAACACGGGCTGAACCTGCCGGGCATCCTCAAGTGAGGCTCGTGCGCCGGGGCGAGGGCAGGGCCAGCCGCTGGAAGAACGGCGGCGGCGTCACGCACGAACTGGCCGTCTGGCCGGAGGGTGCGGACCTGTCCGGCTTCGACGCGCGGCTGTCGATGGCCGAGGTGGCGGCGGACGGCCCCTTCTCGGCCTTCCCCGGCATCGACCGCACCTTGGCCGTGCTGGAGGGCGGGCCGATGCGCCTATCATTTGGCGGGGCTGAGGTCGCCGTAACGGCGGACGGCCCGCCCCTGTCCTTCCCGGGCGAGATACCGGTCCATGCCAGGCTGGACGCAGGTCCGGTCCTGGACCTCAACATAATGACTCGGCGCGGGGCCTTCTCGCACCAGATAGTCGAGCTTTC
>NZ_JAUNPC010000057.1 GCF_030536915.1 Paracoccus sp. (in: a-proteobacteria) | reverse complement strand
CCGATCAGCCAGCCCATCCCCATCAGCAGCGCCGTCATCGCCGCCATGAGGATGAAGGTGCGCGTGTTCCCCTGCATCGCCAGAACCCCCTTATTCCTTGGGCGCCAGAGACTTGAGCGCCGCCCGGATCAACGCGGCGGTGCCTGCGCCGGGTTCCCGCGCCGAGGCCTCGGCCACGGCAGTCGCCGCCTCGGACGGACCATAGCCCAGGTTCGTCAGCGCCGACAGCGCATCGGCCGAGGCCGCCGCCGAACCGGCTGTCCTTGCCGGTGCGGGCTTCGGGGCGGCGGCGGGCGTGCCGGGTTCGATGCCCGGCTCGTCCGCATCCAGCACAGCGCCCGCATCCACCGTCAGCGCGCCGCCCATGGCGATGATCCCCGGCGCCTTGTCCTTCAGTTCCAGCACCACCCGTTGCGCGAGCTTCGGCCCCACCCCCGGCGCCCGCCGCACCACCGCCCAGTCGCCCAGCGCGATGGCGCGGCCCAGCCCCTCGGGCCCCAGCGTCCCCAAGATGGCCAGCGAGGCCTTGGCCCCGATCCCTTGGACCGAGGTCAGCAGCCGATGCCATTCCTTCTCCAGCAGCGTCGGAAAGCCGAAAAGCTGCAGCAAGTCCTCGCGCACCAGAAGGTCGGTATATAAAGCCGCCGCCTGCCCGACCGGAGGCAGGCCCGCCGCTGTGCGCTCGCTCACATGGACGATATAGCCGACGCCGCGCACGTCGATCAGCACATGGTCGGCGGCGCGGTGCAGGATCAGCCCGGCAATCCTCCCGATCATGCGACGACCTTGATGCGCAGGCTGCGGCTTTGCAGATGACGGGCGTGGCAGATGGCAATGGCCAGCGCATCTGCCGCGTCCGGTCCCGCTAGCTCGACCCCCGGCAACTGGAAGCGGACCATGTGTTCCACCTGCTGCTTCTGCGCGTGGCCGACGCCGACGATGGCCTTCTTCACGGCGTTGGGGGCATATTCCCCAACCTCGATTCCCGCCTGCGCGGGCGCCAGCAGCGCCACGCCGCGCGCCTGCCCCAGCTTCAGCGTGCCGACGGCGTCCTTGTTGACGAAGGTCTGCTCCACCGCCGCCGCGTCCGGCTGATGCGCCGCGATCACCGCCACCAACCCCCGGTGCAGGTCGCAGAGCCGTGCGGCGAGGCTGGCCCCGTCGGACCGGATGATCCCGTTCGCCACATGCCGCAGGCGGGACCCATCGACGATGATGATCCCCCAGCCCATGTTCACCAGGCCGGGGTCGATACCCAGAACCTTCATGCCCGTCCCCTCGGCCCTGTTTTCCCAAGGGCTAGCACGAAGCGCGAACATCGCAAAGCCGGTTTCGCCAGTTGCTTGACAGCCGCGCCCTTGCTTGGGACACCCGTTCAAATCTGGAGAGCCCATGTCCCCAGCCCTGATTGCCGTTCTGCCGTTTCTGGGCGCATTGCTGCCCGGCCTCATGGTTCGTTCCGGCCGCAATGCCGCGGCCATCGCCTGCGGGACCGTCACCGCCATCGCGCTTCTGGGACTGGTCCTGCACATCCCCGCGGTCATGGCGGGGGAACTCGTCACCACCCGCCTGCCGTGGATGCCCCAGATCGGGCTGAACGCGGATTTCATGCTGGACGGGCTGGGGCTGCTGTTCGGCATTCTGATCCTCGGGATCGGGCTGCTGATCATCCTCTACGCGCGGTTCTACCTGTCGGAACAGGATGCGGCGGGGCCGTTCTTCACCTACCTGATGCTGTTCCAGGGCGCGATGACCGGTATCGTGCTGTCGGACAACATCCTGATGATGCTGGTCTTCTGGGAACTGACTTCCTTATCGTCCTTTCTGCTGATCGGCTTCTGGAAGCATCTTCCCGAAGGCCGGCAGGGTGCGCGCATGGCGCTGACCGTGACCGCGCTGGGAGGGCTTGCGATGATCGCGGGCTGCCTGATGCTGGGGCAGGTTGCAGGGTCCTATCGCCTGTCCGACATCATCGCCCAGCGCGGCGCGATCCAGGGTTCGCCGCTGTACCTGCCCGCGCTGCTTTTGATCCTGCTGGGCGCCTTCACCAAATCGGCGCAGTTCCCCTTCCATTTCTGGCTGCCCCGCGCGATGGCCGCGCCGACGCCGGTTTCGGCCTACCTGCACTCGGCCACGATGGTGAAGGCGGGGATCTTCCTGATGGCGCGGCTGTGGCCGGTGCTGGCGGGGACGCCCGAATGGTTCGGGATCGTCGCCACCACGGGCCTCGTCACCATGCTGGTCGGGGGCGTGATCGCGCTGTTTCAGGACGATCTCAAGGGACTGCTGGCCTATTCGACGGTCAGCCATCTGGGCCTCATCACCATGCTGCTGGGCTTCGGCACCGAAAAGGCCGCCGTCGCCGCGATGTTTCACATCGTGGCCCATGCCACCTTCAAGGCCGCGCTGTTCATGTGCGCGGGCATCATCGACCACGCGGCGCACACGCGATCCATCCAACGGCTGGGCGGCCTGCGGGCGTTGATGCCGCTGACCTTCGGGCTGGTGCTGATCGCCTCGCTGTCCATGGCGGGCATCCCGCCCTTCAACGGCTTTCTGTCGAAAGAGATGATGCTGGAGGAAGCGGCAGGCCAAAGCTGGCGCGGGCTGGAATGGGTGATCCCCTATGGCGCGACGCTGGCCGCGCTGATTTCGGTCGCCTATTCGCTGCGGCTCATTGCCCATGTGTTCCTCGGGCCAAAGCGGCAGGACTATCCGCACGCGCCCCATGACCCCGAGCCCGGCCTGTGGTTCGGGCCGGCGCTGCTGGTGGCGCTGGTCGTCGTCACCGGGCTGTTCCCGAACACGACGGTAGGCTGGCTGGTCGCCAGCGCCGGGGCCGCCGTCACGCAAGCGCCGCAGCATCCGCATTTCACCCTCTGGCATGGCGTCACGCCCGCGCTGATGATGTCGGTCGTCGCGATCGCCGGCGGCGCGCTGCTGCTGGCGCTTTGGCGCCCGGTCGATAGCGCACGCCTGCGCCTGCCCCGCCCCGATGCCAAGCGCATCTTCGACGCGGTCGAGGGCGGCATCGCCCGCATCGCCCGCGATTTCAGCGAAAGCTTCACCAACGGCTCGATGTCGCGCGCCCTGGCGCTGCTGATGCTGACCTGCGTCATCTGCGGCTTTGCCGCCTGGCACACCGGCCTCGCCCGCCCCGAGCCGCGGCCGATGCTGCCGGTCACGCCCGTCGCGCTGATGGGCTGGGTGATGATGCTGGTGGCTGTCGGCACGCTGGTCACGCTGCACCGCCGCCGCATCCTCGCGCTGGTGCTGGTGGGCATCGTCGGGCTGATCGTCTCCTGCACATTCGTCTATTTCTCGGCCCCCGACCTTGCCCTGACCCAGATCACGGTCGAGGTCGTCACGGTCATCCTGATGCTTCTGGCCCTGAACTTCCTGCCCAAGCGCACGGTGCTGGACACCGGCAACGCCAAGCGCGGGGCGGATGCCTTCGTGGCGACGCTGGCGGGCCTGGGGGTGGGGGCGCTGGCCTATGCGATCATGCGGCGCGATTTCGCCTTTCCGACGATCTCGGGCTACATGGTGGAAAACAGCTATCGCCTGGGCGGAGGCGACAATGTCGTCAACGTGATCCTTGTCGATTTCCGCGGCTTCGACACCTATGGCGAGATCACCGTGCTGGGCATCGCCGGGCTGACCATCTTCGCCATGACCGAGGCGCTGCTGGGCGGGCGCGCATCCGCCCGGCTGCGGGCCTGGGTGGGCGACATGCGCCGCGCGGGCGACCGCCACCCGCTGATGCTGGTGGTGGCGACGCGGGTGCTGCTGCCGCTGTCCTTCGTCGTCGGCATCTACATCTTCCTGCGCGGCCACAACGCGCCGGGCGGCGGCTTCATCGCCGGCCTTGTCGTGTCGGTCGCGCTGGTCATGCAATACATGGCCTCGGGCTATGCCTGGGCGATGGAGCGGCAGAACATCCCCTATCACGCGCTGATCGCGCTGGGGGTGCTGGCGGCCGGGATCACCGGCGCGGGCGCATGGTTCGCGGGCCAGCCCTTCCTGACCTCGGCCTTCGGCTATGTCCATCTGGCGGGCGTCGAGCCGGTCGAGTGGGCCACGGCCATGGGCTTCGACACCGGCGTCTTCCTGGCCGTCGTGGGCGCGGTGATGCTGGCGCTGAACTCGCTGTCGCGCATCGCGCGCGAGGCGGGCACGGGCGCGGGCACCGCCATGAAAGGGGGCCGCTGAGATGGAGTTCCTGATCGCCTCGGCCATCGGCACCCTGACTGCCGCCGGCGTCTACCTGACGCTTCGCAAGCGCAGCTTCGCGGTGATCGTGGGCATGACGCTGCTGAGCTATGCCACCAACCTGTTCCTGTTCTCGACCGGACGGCTGGTCATCGACCGTCCGCCGATCCTGAACGATGCCGCCACAGGTTATACCGACCCGCTGCCACAGGCGCTGGTGCTGACCGCAATCGTCATCTCGTTCGGGATGACGGCGGTCACGTTGATGATGGCGCTGGGCGCCTTCATCGAGGGCGGCGACGACCACATCGACCTGCCCGGCCGCGACCGCAAGGGGCCGCGCGCATGAACCACTGGCTTGTCGTCCCGGTCGTCCTGCCAGCCTTCGTCGGCCCGCTGATCGTCCTGGCGATGCGGCAGGACCTGGTTCTGCAGCGGGTCTTCAGCACTGCCGCGACCGCGGCGCAACTGCTGCTTGCCCTGTGGCTGATGCTGCAGGCGATGGGCGGGGATGTGCAGGTCTATCGCCTGGGCAACTGGGCCGCGCCCTTCGGGATCGTGCTGATGCTGGACCGGCTGTCGGCGCTGATGCTGGTGCTGACGGGCCTTGTCGGGCTGGTCGTCCAGCTTTACGCCATCGGATCGGGATGGGACCGGCGGGGCAGGCATTTCCACGCGCTGTGGCAGTTCCAGTTGATGGGCGTCAACGGCGCCTTCCTGACCGGCGACGCCTTCAACCTGTTCGTCTTCTTCGAGATCCTGCTGATCGCCAGCTACGGGCTGATGATCCAGGCAGGCGGAGAGCTGCGCCTGCGCGCGGGCGTCCAATACGTCGTCTACAACCTCGCCGGATCGTCGCTGTTCCTGGCGGCGCTGGGGACGATCTATTCCGCCACCGGCACACTGAACATGGCTGACATGGCGATGCGGGTCGCACAGATGCCCGCGACCGACACGGCGGTCCTGCGGGTCGGCGCGGTGCTGCTGATGCTGGTCTTCGCGATCAAGGCGGCGCTGGTGCCGCTGCATTTCTGGCTGCCCGCAACCTATGCCCGCGCGCCCGGCCCGGTGGCCGCGCTGTTCGCGATCATGACCAAGGTGGGGGTCTATGCGATCATCCGCTTCTTCACCCTCGTCTTCCCCGCCGACAGCGTGATCGAGCGTTTCGCCGCCGACATCCTGCTGCCCGCGGCCCTCGTCACCCTGATCGTCGGGCAGTTGGGCGTCCTGGGCTCGCGCCACATGGGCCGGATGGCGGCCTTCGCGGCGCTGGGGTCGGTCGGCACGCTGATGATCGCCGTGGCGCAGTTCCGGCTGCCGGGGCTGACGGCGGGGATCTGGTATCTCGTCCATTCGACGCTGGCGTCGGCGGCGCTGTTCCTGGCGGTGGACCTGATCGGCACCCGCCGCCGCGACGCCAGCCTGTGGCTGCGCCCCGCCCCGCCCATCCCGCAGGCGGGCATCGTGGCGGCGCTGTTCTTCGCCGCCGCCATCGGCATCGCCGGGCTGCCGCCGCTGTCGGGCTTCCTCGGCAAGCTGGCGGTGCTGCAATCGGTGCGGAACGGCGAAGGGACGGCGGTGATCTGGGGCATCATCCTTGTCACCTCGATCCTCGCCATTGTCGGGCTGGCCCGCGCAGGCTCGCTGGTCTTCTGGAAATCCCATGCCGCCGGGGACTTCCCGCCCGACCCGCAGGAACCCGACGAGCCGCCGCATGACCGCGGCTTCCCCTCGGCCGCGCTGGCGCTGACCGCAACGGGGGCGCTGGTCGCGGCCATGGTGGCGCTGACCGTGCTGGCCGGGCCGATGATGCGCTATGCGGATGCGACCGCGCGGCAACTGATCGATCCCGCCCCCTATGTCGAGGCCGTGCTGACCGGCCAGGAGGGCGTGAAATGATCCGCCGCATCCTTCCCCACCCGATCCTGTCGCTGGTGGTGGCGCTGGTCTGGATGCTGCTGGTCAACCGCTTCGCCTGGGGCTCGGTGGTCTTCGCGGCGGCGCTGGGGCTGGTGATCCCGGTCGTGACCGCCCCCTACTGGCCCGCCCGCGCCCACATCCGCGCCAGCCGCATCCCCGGCTATCTGCTGATCGTCATCCATGACATCGTCAAGGCCAACATCGACGTGGCGCGGATCGTGCTGTTCAAGCCCAAGGCCGAGCTGCGGCCCGCCTGGCTGGTGGTGCCGCTGGACCTGACCGTCCCCGAGGCCATCGCGGTCCTGATGGGCACCATCACCCTGACCCCCGGCACCGTCAGCTGCGACATGGCCGAGGACGGATCGGCCCTGCTGGTCCATGCGCTGCACTGTCCCGACCCCGAGGCCACGGTGGACGAGATCAAGACCCGCTACGAGGCCCGCCTGAAGGAGATCTTCCGTTGAGCATCCTCGCCCCCGCCCTGTGGTTCGCCTTCGGCTGCTTCGCGTTGGCGCAGATCCTCTGCCTTTACCGGCTGATGCGGGCGCCGGGCTTCAGCGACCGGGTGCTGGCGCTGGACACGATGACGATCAACATGATCGCGCTGATCACGCTGTTCGGCATCCAGCGCGGCACCACGGTCTATTTCGAGACCTCGATGCTGTTTGCGCTGTTCGGCTTCGTCTCGACCGTGGCCTTCGCCAAGTTCATCCTGCGCGGGGACATCATCGAATGACCTGGCTTGCGGATATCCTCATCGCCTTTCTGCTGGTGGCGGGCGGCTTCTTCGGCCTTGTCGGCGCCTGGGGGCTGGTGCGGCTGCCCGACATGATGACGCGGCTGCACGGGCCGACCAAGGCGGCGACGCTGGGGGTGGGGTCGGTGCTGATCGCCTCGATCGCCTATTTCTGGGTCCACCACGGCCATTTGGGCTGGCACGAGCTGCTGATCGCGCTGTTCGTCTTCATGACCTCGCCGATCACGGGGCTGTTCGTCGGCAAGGCGCATATGCACCTGTCATGGAAGCGGGACGAACTGCCGCGCCCGCCTTCGGGCGCCGACTGGGCCACCTATGGCCGCGGCGCCGAGACGAGCCCCATCGTCCAAGCCCCTGACCAGCCCCGCGCCAGCGAATAAATCCCTAGCGCCGCGGATGGGCGGCGCGATGGACGGCCAGCAGATGCGCGTCATCGACGCCGGTATAGACCTGCGTCGTGGACAGGCTCGCATGGCCCAGAAGCTGCTGGATCGTCCGCAGGTCGCCCCCCGCCGCCAGCAGATGAGTGGCAAAGCTGTGGCGCAGCGCGTGGGGCGTCGCGGTTTCCGGCAGGCCCAGCGACTGGCGCAACGAGACCATGGCGCCCGCAATGGCGCCCGCGTAAAGCCGCTTGCCCTTGACCGTGCAGAACAGCGGCCCGTCGGGTGCCAGCGGGAAGGGACATATCCGCAGATAGGCCGCGACCGCATCCCGCGCGGCAGGCAGCACCGGCACCAGCCGTTCGCGCCCGCCCTTGCCGCGGATCACCAGCGATTCGCCAAAGGGCCAGTCGCGGCCGTTCAGCGCCAAGGCCTCGCTGATCCGCAAGCCCAGCCCGTAAAGCAGCGTCAGCACCGCCACGTCGCGGGCCGAGACCCATGGCGTCGGGTGCCGTTCGCCCGCGAGGTCCAGGACGGCGCGGGCCTGTTCCACCGGGATCGGGCGCGGCAGGCTGCGGCGATAGCGGGGGCTGCGCGCGGACAGCGCCCGGCTTGCGTCAAAACCCTCGCGGTCGCTGATCCAGCGCAGGAAGCTGCGGACGGCCGAGAGGCGGCGGGCGAGGCTGCGGGCCGAAAGGCCCCGCGCCCGTTCGGCCGCGGCAAAGGCACGGATGTCGGTCTGCACAAGCCCCGCCAGCGTCCGGGGCAGCGCGGGCTGACCGTGATAGCCGCCAAGAAAGGACAGAAAGGCCAGCAGGTCGCCCTGGTAGGCGGTGATCGTGTGGTCCGACCGGCCACGGGTCGCACGTTCGCCGTCAAGCCAGCGAGCCAGCGCGTCGGCCATGGCCGGGGCCAGCGCCAAGGGCACCGGACCCTGCCCGCTCATTCCCTGAGCCAGCCGATCAGGACCAGCCGGAACACCTGCGCGAAGAATCGCAGCAGGTCCGTGCCATGCGCGGGCGAGAACCGCCCCGCATCCAGCGAGCCCATCACCAGCAGCGCCGGGGGGCGTCCCGTCCCGAGGTTCAGCGGCAGCAGCGCCTCGGACCTGACCTCGGTGCCGTGGACGGCCCGCGTCTCGGCGCTGGCGCGGCGCAGCACGATGTCGTCGCCGCGCGGCGCCCTGCGGCCCGCCGCGATCATCCGCCCGACTGCCCCCGCAGGCACCACCACCAGCGCGCCGGCGGCGGATGGCGGCGCAGGCGGCTCCTGCGCTTCCATCACCAGCTTCAGCGTCTCGATCCGCAGGATCGGGGCCACATCGGTTTCCAGCATGTCGAGGAAGGCCGCGAAATCCATCGGCTCCAGCAGCGCCAGCACTGCGCGGTGGACCGTCTGCGTCCCGGCCTGGTTCTCGTAGGCCGCCGAGATCACGCTTTCATGCACCGATTCCAGCCGGTCGAGCCGATGCTCCAGCGCCTCCATCGCGCGGCCGCGGATGTCGATGACATTCTCGCCGAACTCGGCCTCGCGCGCGGCGACCAGCGCCCGCATCAGTTCCCGGTCCTGCAGGATCAGCGACGGTTCCGCCAGCAGCCGGGCACGGGTGCCGCCGTCCAGCGCCGCGGCGGCCGCGCGTTCCGCAGACCCGGTCACAGCCCGATCTTCTGGCCGGTCCGGGCCCAGTCGGCGTTGAACTGCTCCAGCCCCTTGTCGGTCAGGACGTGGCTGGCCATCGCCTTGATGACGGCGGGCGGCGCGGTGATGACATCGGCGCCGATGCGGGCGCATTCGATGATGTGGTTGACCGACCGGATCGAGGCGGCCAGCAGGTTCGTCTCGTAGCCGTAGTTGTCGTAGATGCGGCGGATGTCGGCGATCAGTTCCATCCCGTCCAGGCCGATGTCGTCCAACCGGCCGATGAAGGGGCTGATGAAGGTCGCGCCCGCCTTGGCGGCCAGGATCGCCTGCGCGGGCGTGAAGCACAGCGTTACGTTGACCATGTGGCCATCGTCCGTCAGCGCCTTGCAGGCTTTCAGCCCGTCCCAGGTCAGCGGCACCTTGACGGTGACGTTGGGGGCGATCTGCGCCAGGTGCTTGCCCTCGCGGATCATGCCCTCGGCGTCCGAGGCGACGACCTCGGCGCTGACCGGGCCGGGGACCATCTCGCAGATCTCCTTCGTGACCTCGGCGATGTCGCGCCCCGATTTCAGGATCAGCGAGGGGTTGGTCGTGACCCCGTCTACCATGCCGAGTTCGTGCAATTCGCGGATGGCGGCGATGTCGGCGGTATCGACGAAGAATCTCATGGCGCGCGGGCCTCCTGACCTTTGGGTTGCGCGAGATGTAAACCAGATCGCCCGAGCCGAAAAGCCTTGGCGCGGCCTTGCCGGCGACGGCCCGCCCCCGTATCTGCCCGCAAAAAACCACGAAAGGGACAGGCATGGAAAAGGGGTTCGAGCGGGTGATCTTCGCGTCCCGCTGGCTGATGGCGCCGATGTATCTGGGGTTGGTGGGCGTCTTGGGGATGATGCTGGTCGTGTTCCTGCGCCAGACCCTTTATTACATCCCGCAGGCGCTGACCATGTCGGCGGAAACCGCGATCCTTGCCGCGCTGTCGCTGATCGACCTGACGCTGGCGGCGAACCTGCTGCTGATCGTGATCTTCTCGGGCTACGAGAATTTCGTCTCGCGGCTGGACGTGGGCGATGACGCCGAGCGGCCGGGCTGGATGGGCACGGTCGATTTCTCGGGGCTGAAGATGAAGCTGATCGCCTCGATCGTGGCGATCTCGGCCATCGACCTGCTCAAGCGGTTCATGGAACTCGGGCGGCCCAACATCACGCCCTTGGGCGACCGCGAATTGCAGTGGCTGGTCACCATCCACGTCGTCTTCGTGGTCTCGGGCCTGCTGATGGCGGCGATGGACTGGCTGATCGCCCGCAGCGGCAAGAAATACGGCGGCCAGTAAGGGCCGCCCCCCGGGGTCAGGGCGTCAGCCCCTCGGGTTCCGGCAGCCCGTTCACCCGCAGGGTCGCGGTGAGCGTGTTCGCCAGCAGGCAGGCGATGGTCATGGGACCGACGCCGCCCGGAACGGGGGTGATGGCGCCCGCGACCTGACGCGCAGCCTCGAAATCCACGTCGCCTGTCAGCCCGTCATCGGTCCGGTTGATGCCCACGTCGATCACAGTCGCGCCCGGCCTGATCCAGTCGCCCTGTACGAAGCCCGCGCGACCCACGGCGGCCACGACGATCTCGGCGCGGCGGCACAGGTCCGGCAGGTCGCGCGTGCGCGAATGGGCCACCGTCACGGTGGCGCTGTCGGCCAGAAGAAGCTGCGCCATCGGCTTGCCGACGATGTTCGACCGCCCGATCACCAGCGCCTCCCTGCCCGCGAGCGAGCCGAGGCGGTCCCGCAGCAGCATCAGGCAGCCCAGCGGTGTGCAGGGCACCATCGCCTTCTGCCCCGTGGCCAGCCGCCCGGCGTTCAGCACCGTGAAGCCGTCCACGTCCTTTTCCGGCGCGATGGCGTTGATGACCGCCGCCTCGTCCATGTGCTTCGGCAGCGGCAACTGCACGAGGATGCCGTTGACCTTCGGATCGTCGTTCAGCCGCGCGATCAGCGCCAGCAGGTCCTGCTGCGAGGCATCCACGGGCAGGCGGTGGGGGAAGCTTTCCATCCCTGCCTCGGCAGTGGCCCTGCCCTTGCTGCGGACATAGACCGAAGAGGCGGGGTCCTCGCCCACCAGCACCACGGCAAGGCCCGGCGTGATGCCGTGTCCGGCCTTCAGCGCGGCGACCGCCTCGGCGACACGCCCGCGCAGGGCAGAGGCAAAGGCCTTGCCGTCGATCAGGTCAGCCGTCATCGGCTTCCCCCAGCTGGCGGGCTTCCTGGGCGATGAAATGCTCCATCATCAGGCGCCACAGGGCTTCGGCCAGGTCGGGATCGTAGCCGGTGGCCGCGGCGTTGCGGCGGGCCTTCTCGGCCACCTCCTCGACCCGCTCGTTGATGCGGGCGGGCAGGCCCGCGCCGGCCTTGATCTCGGCCGCGCGGTCGATCAGGCGCGAACGGCGGGCAAGCAGTTGCGCAAGCTCAAGGTCGAGGGCGTCGATGGCGGCCCGCAGCGCGGTCATGTCGCCCAGATGCGTCAGGTCATCACTCATGGGCCGCGTCATGCCCCCAACGCCGGGCCGGCGCAAGGGCGCGCCCGGTTCCACCCTTGCATCATCAAGGAAATGCGTCAGTTATCCCACCGATCATCAGGACCGGGTAACAGAATCATGACGCTGACAGTGCTGACGGGGGCGGCAGGCGCCGGAAAGACCACCGAGGTCATCCGCATCATCAGCGACCTGCGCGAACGCAGGCAAAGGTCGTTCCTGATCGCCACGCTGGACGGCGGCACGGTGCGGCCGGCGCTGGAAAAATACGACATCATCAACGCCCGCAGCGGGCGCAAGGCGCGGGTGGATTTCAAGGGCCATGCCGCCGAGATCCGGGCCTTCATCAGCGCCAAGGCGACTGCCCCCTCGACCTTCGTCTTCGACGAGGCGCAGCGCTTCGGCAAGGATTTCGCCGAAGACTGGATCGCCCTGTCGCGCAGGGGCCATGCGGTCGTCGTCTCGACCCCCTCGGCGGCGCAGTTGGACCGGCTGCGCGAGGCAGGCGCGGACATCCAGAGCATCCGCAAGCTTTGCGACCTGATGGCGGACGGGGACGCGACAACGGTGATCCGGCTGCCGGGCGGGGACGGGACGATCTCGGTTTGCGAGGACTGCGCGGGACGGCTGCAGGCGATGGCGCGGTCCCACCTGCGCGACCGGCTGGTGGCGACCGCCCCCAGCCCCGGCACGCCCGAGATCTACCAGCCCATCGACGCCGAGTTTCCTGAATTCGCCGGCCTCAACCCCATCCGGGCCGACAGCGCCACCCGCGCGGGCATCATGGCCGAGTTCGTGGGCCGGCACGTCGACCTGCAGGACGCCGGGCAGAAGTCCTATATCGACGTCGGCTGCAACAGCGGCTTCTTCTGCAAGCGGATGGCCGACCTCGGGTTGCGGGCCGCGGGGATCGACGTGGCCCGGAACGACATCCAGATGGGACGGGTGGTGGACAGCTATATCTACAACCGCCACCTTGACCTGCAGGTCAGGGACGCACTGACCTGGGTGCCGGACATGATGCCGGAACATGATGTCGCCTCGACCTTCAGCGTCTACCAGTGGCTTTATGAAAAGCACGAGGCCGAGGCCGTCCACCGCTCGCTGCGGGCGCTGATGGCCAAGACCCGCAAGCTGTTCTTCTTCGAGATGGGCTATACCGACGAGGCGCATTACCGCGAGCGGCTGCCTTTGCGGATCGACCGGGAGTGGTGCCTGGCGCAGATGCGCGACCACGGGGACTTCGCCGAGATCGTGACCTATGGCGCGGGCTGGAACGGGCTGAAGCGCGATTTCTTCGTCGGCATCAAGCCGTGAAATGAAGAACCCCGGCCGAAGGGCCGGGGTCTTGGGGGTTCAGGCGGTCGGCACCGGCGCCGGGCCGCTGCCCGCGGGCGGGATGCGCGGCACGGCGGGCACGGCGGGAATGGCCGAGCTGGGCGTGTCGTCGTCGCCGCCGAGCTGCTCGCCCCGGATGACCTTGCCGATCTCTTCGCCGGTCAGGGTCTCGTATTCCAGCAGGCCCTTGGCGAGCCGCTCGAACTCGACCTCCTTTTCCAGCAGGATGCGGTGGGCTTCCTGATAACCCTCCTCGATCAGGTCGCGGACTTCCTGCTCGATCAACTCCTTGGTCTTGGTGGACACCGAGAAGCCGCCGGTGTTGCCGGAATAGCCCTCATGCGCCTCGGCATAGTCCACCGCGCCGACCTTGTCCGACATCCCCCAGCGCATGACCATCGCGCGGGCCAAGGCACTGGCCTGCTGGATGTCGCCAGCGGGGCCGTTCGACACGCCTTCCTCGCCATACTTGATGATCTCGGCGGCCTTGCCGGCCATGGTCATGGTGATCTTCTGCTTGGCCTCGTCCTTGTGGTAGTTCAGCCGGTCCATCTCGGGCAGGCTGACGACCATGCCAAGGGCGCCGCCGCGCGGGATGATCGTGGCCTTGTAGACCGGATCGCACTTGGGCAGCGACAGGCCGACGACGGCGTGGCCGGCCTCGTGATAGGCGGTCTTTTCCTTCTGCTCGGGCGTCAGGACCATGCTGCGGCGTTCCACGCCCAGCATCACCTTGTCCTTGGCGTTCTCGAAGTCCTCCATCGTCACGAAGCGGCGGCCGATGCGCGCCGCCATCAGCGCGGCCTCGTTCACCAGGTTCATCAGGTCCGCGCCCGAGAAGCCGGGCGTGCCGCGGGCGATGATCCGCAGGTCCACATCCGGGCCTTGCGGCACCTTGCGGGCGTGGACGTTCAGGATCTTCTCGCGGCCCTTGATGTCGGGGTTCGGGACGTGGATCTGGCGGTCGAAGCGGCCGGGGCGCAGAAGCGCCGGGTCCAGCACGTCCTTGCGGTTCGTGGCGGCGATGATGATGATGCCCTCGTTCGCCTCGAAGCCGTCCATTTCCACCAGAAGCTGGTTCAGCGTCTGCTCGCGTTCGTCGTTGCCGCCGCCGATGCCGACGCCGCGGGCGCGGCCCACCGCGTCGATCTCGTCGATGAAGACGATGCAGGGGGCGGATTTCTTGGCCTGCTCGAACATGTCGCGCACGCGGCTGGCGCCGACGCCCACGAACATTTCCACGAAGTCGGACCCCGAGATGGTGAAGAACGGCACCCCCGCCTCGCCCGCGATGGCGCGGGCCAGCAGGGTCTTACCGGTGCCGGGCGGGCCGACCAGCAGCGCGCCTTTCGGGATCTTGCCGCCAAGGCGGCTGAATTTCTGCGGGTTCCTCAGGAACTCGACGATTTCCTCAAGCTCCTCCTTGGCCTCGTCGATGCCCGCCACGTCGTCAAAGGTGACGCGGCCGTGCTTTTCGGTCAGCAGCTTGGCCTTGGACTTGCCGAAGCCCATGGCCCCGCCTTTGCCCCCGCCCTGCATCCGGTTCATCATGAAGATCCAGACGCCGATCAGCAGGATGAAGGGCAGCCAGACGCCCAGAAGCGACATGAAGCCCGACTGCTGCTGGCGTTCGACCTTCACCTCGACGCCGTTGTCGATCAGCCGGTCGGCCAGATCCTCGCCGATCGGGCGGACGGTCGAATAGCGGCGGCCGTCGGTGCCGGTGATGATGACGGTCTCGCCGTCGATGGTGGCCGCCGACACCTGGTCGTTCTCCACCCGCTGGATGAAGTCCGAATAGGCAATCTGGGTGCTGTTCATCTGGGCGCTGTTCCCGCCGAAGGCGTTGAACAGGGCCAGGATCATCAGGAACAGGACCACCCAGAAGGCGAGATTGCGCGCGTTGCCCAAGGGCATATCCTCCGCGGGAATGAGAGTCTTTGGGTGGAAATAAGGATTGGCGGCCCGGGTATCAATGCGCTCGCAGGATTGCGAGGAAATCCTGAACCCCGCGCAGCGGCATCGCGCTGACAGACGAGGCCTCCAGCAACGGCAGGATCACCCGGCCGTCGATGACGACGGCGGGCGAGGACGCCAGCGCAAGGCGGGACAGTCCCGACGCGCGCCAGTTTCGGCCAGCCAGCGCCGTCTCTCCGGCGGCAGCCACGGTTGCGCTGTCAGGCAGTCCCGTCAGCCGCCAGCGACGGTCCCAGACGACATCCCGAGGCTTCTCTTCGACCCGGACACTTTGGGCGGGCAGACGCCCGGCGAACAGTCCAGTGGACTGTTCGCAGTAAGCCCGAGAGGGGAAAGGCCCCGGTCCGACAGCGCCACGCTGCGCGGCGGCCGCGGGTTCGCGCAGGAACTCGATGCCCTCGCCCTTCACCCGCGCGATCACCCCATCCAACGTCCCCTGCCCGCCTGCGGTCAGTGTGGCGATCAGCCGCCCGACATCCTCTCCGCGCGGCGGATAGTCGGCGCCCGTCACCCAGCGCAGCGCAGCCGTGATCAGCCGACGGCGGATCTCGGGGCTGGCGGCAAGCGCCCGGCGCGGCAGGCGCAGGGTCCCGCGATCGGCCGCGACGCCATCAGCCACGGCGACGGCGGCCTCGGCCAGCGCCGCCCGCGCCTCGGCCAGATGCGCTGCGGACCGCGCGAGGGCCTCGACCGGCAGTTCCAAGGCCCGGATCGCCCTCCGCGCCCGGACCCGGTCATATGCGGCATCCTCGTTGGTCGGATCGTCGATCCATCCGATGTTTCGCCGCGCGAGCCATTCCCGCAGGGCCGGCCGCCGCAGCCCCAGCATCGGCCGCAGCCAGCGGATGCCCTCCTGGTCGCGGGCGGCGGCCATCCCCGACAACCCGTCGATGCCGGCGCCGCGCGCCAGCCGCATCAGCAGCGTCTCGGCCTGGTCATCCTGCGTGTGTCCCAGCGCCACGGCCCCAAGGCTCCGGTCCCGTGCCCAGGCAGCCAGAAGACGCAGCCGCGCCCGGCGCGCGGCATCCATGAGGTTTCCCTCCACCCCCCAATGCCGCCAGACCAGCACCGCATGGGGAATCCCCAGCGCCGCCGCCATGGAGCCGACGCGGGCAGCTTCGGCGGCGGACTCCGGCCGCAGGCGGTGATCCACGGTGGCGGCCTCGATCCGCACCCCGCGCGCGGTCCCCCAGGCATGGGCCATGTGCAGCAGCGCCAGGGAATCGCCGCCGCCCGAGACGGCGATGCCCAGCGCCGGCAGATCCCCCGCCAGCCGGTCGAGTTCGGCGGAAACGAGGTCCTGCGGCTCAGCCGCCATCAGCCGGGTCGGTTCCGGCATCCGCCCGGCAGCCGGCCGAGACCATGCGCCGCGCGGCCTCGTCCGCCTGCGGCGTGCCGGCAAAGCGGCTTGCCAGTTCGCCCAGGTAGACGCAACCCTCTGAGGCAGGGCGCCCGGCGGCAGACACCCGCGACAGCCCCAGCAGCGCATCGGGCGCGCGGGGACCGGCGGGTTCGGCGGCAAAGGCCTGCAGCCAGGCGGCGGTCGCGGCCTTGGGATCGCCCGCGCTGTCCAGCGCCGCGCCCTGAAGATAGCGCGCCTCGGTCGCGGCCGGGCTGCCGGCGTGGCTTTCGGCGAACCGTCCGAAAAGATCGGCCGCGCGCAGGAAGTCGCCGTCCTGCATCGCCGCGCGGGCGCGGTCGAGATCCACCTGTTCCTGCGCCGTCAGCGGCGCGTCGCCTGCAGGGGCCACGGCCGGGCCGCCTGCGCCCAGCGCGGGCTGCAGCATCCCGCCGGAAAAATCCACCTCACCCAGCATGGGCGTGGTCAGGGCGCTCAGGTCGCAGCCTTCCTCCATCTCGCACAGGCGGAACTCGATGTCGCCGATGCGGTTGGTGCCGTCGCGCGTGACGCCGTCGATGCGATGCTTCAGCCGCTCGGTCTCGCCGGTCAGGCGGGTGATCTCGCGCTCCATCGCGTTCATGCGGTCGATGGCGCTGTCGCCGCCCGCCGCCCGGAAGCCCTCGGCGCCCGAGGCGTTCAGCTCGGCCCGAAGCGCCCGCAGCTCGGCCGCGACCGCCCGCAGGTCGGTCCTGAGGTCGGCCAGCGTGCGGCCTTCGGGCGCAGGCGCGGAAGGCGCATCCTGCGCCTGCATCGCCGCCGGCGCCGCCAGCGCAAGCGCCGCGCCAAGGCAAAGGACCCGCAGCATCAGACGCCCGGCCCCGGCGCGACCACGGTCACGGCACGGCGGTTCTGGGCCTGGCAGGCGGGATCGGAACAGATCTCGAAGGGCCGCTCCTTGCCATAGGAACTGGTGCGGATGCGTCCCCGGTCCACGCCCTGCGAGACCAGGTATTCCTGCACCGCGCTGGCCCGCCGCGCCCCCAGCGCGAGGTTGTATTCCCGCGTCCCCTGCTC
>NZ_JAUNPC010000157.1 GCF_030536915.1 Paracoccus sp. (in: a-proteobacteria) | reverse complement strand
CGGAGACGCTGGCGGTGACGAACCTGACCGCCACAGGCGAGGGCTGGACGGCATCCGTTGCCGGCTCGACCGCCCGGTTCCAGCCCGCGGGCGGAAATGCCAGCAACATCGAGGTCCGCCGCATCCCCTATTCGGGTGGCGTCGAATATATCGGCGTCCTCGGCGGCCAGCCCTTTGTCCTGCGGGTGAACGCGCAGGATTGCGGCGGCCAGCCGCTGACCGCGACCCTGCGCGCCCGCGGCACCACGCTGCCCGGTTGCGCCACGCCCGCCGGTGCCGCCTGATCGCGGCCTGGGGCGGCAGGACCGCCCCGGCCGACCCTGCCGGGCCCGCGCGCCCGGCGCCCTTCCATCCCGCCCGGCCTTGACCGCAAAAGGACTGTCCGCATGACAAAGGCCCGCCCGTCCCCCCTGACCCGCCGCCTGCTGGCCACGGCGCTGCCGGTTGCGGTGGCGCTGGTCCCGGCCGGCGCGGGCTTCGCCGACCCGATGATCGGCGCCGTCACCAACCGCTACGGCCTGCCCGGCGTCATCGACACGCCCACGGCCGAGATGATGCCCGACGCCACCCTCGGCGCGGTCCTCAGCTATGCCGAGGTCGGCAACACCGTCGGTCTCAGCTTCCAGATCCTGCCCCGCGCGACGGTCGTGCTGCGGTACGGCAAGTTCGACAGCACCGAGCAGCGGCGCGGCTATGTCCGTGACCGGTCCTTCGACCTGCGCCTGTCGCTGCTGGATGAATCCGAAGGCGGATGGCGGCCCGCCGTGGCCGTGGGCCTGCAGGACATGATCGGCACCGGCTTCTATGCCTCGGAATACATCGTCGCGACCAAGACCCTGGCTCCGCGCCTGCGGGTCTCGGCTGGCCTCGGCTGGGGCCGGCTGGCCAGTTCCGGCGGCATCGGTTCGCCCATCGGCGACCGGGGCGCGCCGGACGAAGAGGAAGGCGGGACCCTGAACACCGACCAGTGGTTCCGGGGCGAGGTCGCACCCTTCGTCAACCTGCAGTGGAAGGCCAATGACAAGCTGACCCTGCTGGCCGAATATTCCGGCGACGACTATGCCTGCGAGACCGGGGACGCGGAAAACTGCGCCCGCTCGGCCTGGCTCAGCGACGACGACGAATTGTCGAACAACATCAACCTCGGGCTGACCTACCAGGTCGGGCGCAATTACCAGATCGGCGCCTATGTGCTGGGCGGCACGCATTTCGGCGTCACCGCCAGCATGACGCTGAACCCGCGGCAGGCGCCCTATCCTTCGGGGCTGGAACGGGCCCCGGCGCCCGTGCGCCCGCGTCCCGCCGTCGCCGCCGACCCCGAGGGCTGGGCGGGCACCTGGTCGGCGGACCCGACCGCGCAGCCGGCGATCCAGAAGGCACTGGGCGACGCGCTGGCCAAGGAAGGCCAGACGCTGCAGTCGATGACGCTGACCGGAACCCGCGCCGAGGTCCGCATCCGCAACAACCGCTATATCCAGCAGGCCGAGGCGGTGGGCCGCACCGTCCGCCTGATGACCCGTGCGCTGCCGCCCTCGGTGGAAACGCTGGTCGTGACCTCGGTCGAGAACGGGATGCCGACCTCGTCCGTGACCTTCCGCCGCGCGGATGTCGAGCGGCTTGAGAACACCGAGGTCAGCCATATCGCCGATGCCGCGGTGATGACCGACGCCCAGCCGCGCCCCGCCGGGCTGGTGCAGAGCCCCGGCATCACGCCGCGCTTCCAGTGGTCCATCGGACCCTCGCTGAACACCGGGTTGTTCGATCCCGACGAGCCGCTGCGCTATGACGTGGGCATCTCGGCCCGCGCCACCTACGAGATCCTGCCGGGCCTGACCCTGAACGGGACGGTGCGCCAGCGGCTGTTCGGCAATGCCGAGCAGGACGCGCCGGGAAGCCTGTCGGTCGACGAATACCTCGCCCTGTCGGACGAGGAGATCGCCGACCGCAACAACGGCGTTTACCGCGTCCGGTCCGACGGGCGGATGTATTCCGGCAATGACGATCCGCGCATCCCGAACCTGACGCTGAACTGGAACGCGCGGCCGACCTCGACCGTCTATACCCGCGTGACCGTCGGCCTGCTGGAAAACATGTATGGCGGCGTCTCGACCGAGGCGCTGTGGAAGCCGGTGAACTCGCGCCTCGCGCTCGGGGCCGAGGTCAACCGGGTCCGCAAGCGCGACTACCGCGACGCCTTCGAGTTCCTCGATTACGAGGTCACGACCGGCCACGTCTCGGCCTATTACGAGTTCGGCGGCGGCTTCGTGGGCCAGCTTGACGTGGGCCGCTATCTGGCGGGCGACGATGGCGCCACGGTGACGCTGACGCGCGAATTCGCCAGCGGCTGGTCGGTCGGCGCCTATGCCACCAAGACCGACCTGTCGGCCGAGGAATATGGCGAAGGCTCGTTCGACAAGGGCATCACCGTCCGCGTGCCGCTGTCCTTCGCGCTCGGCACACCGTCCAAACGGACGGTGGGCGGCACGATCAGTTCGCTGAACCGCGACGGCGGCCAGCGTGTGCGGGTGCAGGGCCGGCTGTACGACGCCGTGCGCGACAGCCATTCGACCAAGATGTATGACGGCTGGGGGAGGTTCTGGCGATGAACGGCATGATCCGGGGCGCCGCGCTGGCGCTGGCCCTGCCCCTTCTGGCCGCCGGATGCTCGGGCGGCTCGGCCTCCGGCGACACGGGGACGGGACCGGGGATCGGGGGTTCGCTGGCCCGCGCCGTGCTGTCCCAGCGCAAGGCCCCGGCGGAACCGGTAGCGGCGCCCGATCCGCAGGCGATGGCGGCCGAGGCGCTGGCGGTCAACCCCGGCCCCCTGATCCTCGTGGGGCTGGAACGGCTCGGCACTACCCAGGTGCTTGCCATGACGGGCGAGAACCGGGGGATGCGGACCTACATGACGAAGAATGAGCAGGCGCTGATCATGCGTGGCTTCATGCTGACAGGCACCCGCGGCCTCGGCCACGACCTGTCGGTGGCCGAGGCCGAACAGTCCGCGGCCCTTGTCGCCGCCGGAGGGTCCGGCCCCGCGCGGCGCGTCATGCGCTATTACAGCGGCGACGGGCAGGAGCGGCCGCTTGTCTTTGCCTGCCAGGTCGGCCGCGGCCCCAATCCCGGCGTCATGGTCGAGAATTGCGAGGGTCACGGGCTGCAGTTCGAGAACAGCTACCTGCCCGCGGCGGGTGTCTCGCGCCAGTGGATCGGCCCGGGGCTGGGCCATGCGACGATCCAGGTGCTGCGGAACTGATCCTGCCCCGCAGCGACATCAAAGGCCCGCCGGAAGGCGGGCTTTTTCATGCGCCGGCCCTTGCCGGATAAGCAAAAGAAAAGGG
>NZ_JAUNPC010000056.1 GCF_030536915.1 Paracoccus sp. (in: a-proteobacteria) | reverse complement strand
TGGCGGACGGTGAGGGATTCGAACCCTCGAGACGGTTCCCCGCCTACACACTTTCCAGGCGTGCGCCTTCGACCACTCGGCCAACCGTCCGTGGGAAGGGCTTTAGCCCGGCCTCAAGCCCGCTGCAAGTCAGAGCTTGGAGATCCGCGCCTGCAATTCGGCCAGCTGGCGGCGGATGTCCTCGGCCTCGCCTTCGGACGATGGGCCGGAGGGGCGGGGCTTGCCCCGGACCTGGCGGGCGGCAGGGGCAGGGACGGGCAGGACCTCATCCTCGTCATCCTCGCGGGACGGGCCGCTCGTATTGCCGGTCCAGCCGCCCATCATGGCCTTCAGGAACAATTGCTGCTGACGCTGCATCTCGGAAAAGCCCGGCATCGAGGCCATGGGATGCTGCAGCGTCGCCAGTTGCTCCATCATCTTGGACTGGCCGTGGCGCAGCATCTCGAAGCTGACGGCAAGGAACTGCGGCACCACCGATTGCGCCTGGGCGGTGTAGCTGCGGACAAGGTCGGTCAGCAGATCGACCGGCAGCACGTTCTCGCCCCGGCTTTCATGCTCGGCGATGATCTGCAGAAGATACTGGCGCGTCAGGTCGTCGCCCGAGCGCAGGTCGACGATCCGCACCTCGCGGCCGTCGCGGATCACCTGCGCGATCTCGTCCAGCGTGATGTAGTCGCTGGTTTCGGTGTTATACAGCCGCCGGCTGGCATAGCGCTTGATCAGCAGCGGCTCAGGCTTCGACTTGGCGGCTTGGGCGGGCATGGGCACTTCGCTCTGGATGCATCTGCAGCGATGATGGGATGCCAGTCCTGCGATTGCAAAAGAAAAAACGCGCGCCGGTCACGGCGCACGCCTTGGGGGTCATGCCGGTGGGGAAACGCGCCGGTCGGCGGCGCGTCCCCGGGGAAAGGCTCAGGCCTTGTCCTTGTTGAGAGCGGTGTTCACCGAGCTAGTGGCCGCATCCTGCGCCTGGCGGGCGACGTTCTGCATGTTCGAGGTCGCGGTCTGGGCCATGCGCTGCGCATCGGCCTGGACTTCCTTGCCGGCGTTCAGCAGCAGGTCGACGGTGTCCATCTGGACCTTCTTGGCGACCTCGGCATAGGCGGCCATGTGCTCGGCGGCCAGTTCGGCAGCGGCCGAGGCAAAGTCGGACATCGCCTTGGCATAGTCCGAAGGCTGCTCTTTCGAGGTGGTCAGCTCACCCATGCGCGACAGGGTGTCCTTGGCCCAGGCGGCCGAGATCTCGGTCGAACGCTCGGCAGCCTGCAGGGCCACGCGGGTCATCCGCTCGCTCAGTTGAGCCTGGGTCTTGAAGGCTTCCGACATCGACGAGGTGTCGACGGGGAAGTTCGCCATCATGTCCTGGAAGGTCTTGGTGAAGTCGGGGGTCTTGGCCATCGGATCTCTCCTGGATGCGGTTACGGGTCGTGTTCGCTGGAAGTGACTATAGAATAGTTGCTGCACCGCAGCATTTCAAGCGGCTTATGCTGCGGTGCAGCAAAATTTCGCCGCTTGCAGGTTCCCCTCGCCCAAGGCGGGGGAAAGCGCGGGGCAGAAGGGCACGAAGCCCCCTGCCCCCACATTCCTTCCGCCCTCAGGCGGCCTCGTGCACATAGGTGCCGGGCGCGGGTGCCAGCGAAAGCTGCGGGCTGCGGGCCGGGACCATCGGACCCGCATGACCGCCCAGCCATTCGCCCCAATGGTTCCACCAGGAACCGGGGGTGTAGCTCGCATGCTCGCGCCATTCCTCGGCGGTGCCGTCGAAGCCGGCGTGCGACAGGTAGTGGCCGTATTTCACCTTGCCGGGCGGGTTGATGATCCCCGCGATATGGCCCGATTCCGACAGGATGAAGGTCCGGTCGGGTGATCCCATCTGCGCGATCCCCTTCCAGCTGTGCAGCCAGGGGGCGATGTGGTCGCCCTCGCAGGCGATGCCGCAAAGCGGCACGGTCACGTCGGACAGGCTGACCCGATGGCCCAGGACCTCGAACCCGTCCTCTGCCAGCGCGTTCTTCTGGCAGAGTTCGCGCAGATATTGCGTGACCATCCGTCCGGGCAGGTTCGTGCCGTCGCCGTTCCAGTAAAGCAGGTCGAAGGCCGGCGGCGTCTCGCCCAGCATGTAGCTGCGGATGGCGGGGCCCCAGATCAGGTCGTTGGCGCGCAGGAAGCTGAAGGTCCGCTGCATCAGCTTGGCCGAGAGATAGCCGGTGCGCGCCACCTCGTCCTCGATCCCGCCGACGAAATCGTCCTGCAGGAAGGTGGTGAACTCGCCCTGGTCCGAGAAATCGGTCAGCGTGGTGAAGAAGGTGGCCGATTTCACCCGGTCGTCGCCGCGCTGCTTCATCACCCCCAGGGTCGAGGACAGGGTCGTGCCGCCGATGCAGTAGCCGACGGCGTTCAACTGCTGCTCGCCCGTCAGTTCCAGCACCTCTCCGATCGCGTCGAGAAAGGCCGAAACATAGTCGTCCATGGCCACGTTCGCGAAGCTTGCGTCGGGGTTCTTCCATGAGACGACGAAAACCGTGTGGCCCTGCTCGACCAGCCAGCGCAGCATGCTGTTCTGCGGTTTGAGGTCGAGGATGTAGTATTTGTTGATCCACGGCGGGAACACGATCACCGGGGCCTTGTGGACCTGTCCGGTCGTGGGCGTGAACTGGATCAGCTCGAACATCCGGGTGCGGTGGACGACCTCGCCCGGCGTGGTGCCGATGTTCTCGCCCACGCGAAAGGCGCTGCGGTCGGCCAGCGAGACGATCATCTCTCCGCCGCTGGACTCGATGTCGTGGACCAGGTTCTCAAGCCCGCGCACGAGGCTTTCGCCCTCGGTCTCAAGCGCCTTGAGCAGCGCGTCGGGATTGGTGGCCAGGAAGTTGGTGGGCGCCAGCATGTCGATCATCTGCCGGGTGAACCAGTCCACGCGCCGCCGCTCGACATCGTCCTGAAGGTCGAGATCCGCGGCGGCCTTGCGTATCGCCTCGGCGTTGATCTGATACTGCCGCATGACAAAGCTGTAGAATGGGTTGGTCTGCCACAGCGGGTTCTTGAACCGGCGGTCCACCGGCCCGTCGCTGGCGGGCGCCTGCAAGCCCTGCACAAAGGCGCTTTGCGCGTCGGCCACATGGCGCAGCGTGTCGCCCCAGTAGCGGACCTGCTGCTCGATCAGCCGCGCGGGCTGCTCGGTGGCAAGCTTCAGCCAGGCCTGGGCGACGGAGCCGTAAAGCTCGGGGCCGGGCACCTCGACGCCGGGATGGCGCATGGGCCGGCTGCTCATGGCGCGCAGCAGGCGCTGGCTGAGGTTCTCGATGCGGGCGATGTTCTCGGTCAGCTTCTCGGACAGGCCGGGCGCGGTCATCGGATTGCCGAAGACGCTCGCGGGCGCCGGGGGCGCGGCATCGGGCGCCGGTGCGGGGGACTGCGGGGCCGGCGCCTCGGCACGGGGCGGCTCGGCGGCTGCCGGCTGCGGGGGCAGCCCTTCGTCAGTGACGGTGACGGGTTCGGCAGTGTCCGCCGGCTTTTCGACCGCGGCCTGATCCTGCGTCCTGCCTTCGTCGTCAGCCCGGGGACCGGGTGCCGGGGCCACGGTTTCCGCGGGCTTTTCATCCCTGACCTCTGCGGCAGGGGCGACCTCTGGCCGGGGCGCGGATGTCTCTTTCGGTTCGGGCGCCGCTTCCGCTGTCCGCCGTGTCCGCTTGCGGGGCGGCGGCTTCACCTTGGCTGCGGGCGGGGGCGAATCACCGGCCATCAGCGCAGAGACCGGATCAGGTTCGATCTGCTCGCCAAGCTGAACCCCGTCCTGTTGAGTTGCCGCAACTACCTTTGAGCCCAAGGCTTCTGCGATTGCAGCATCAAGCCCTTGTTCCGGCTTACCTACCTCCACGGCATTGGTCTTTTTACCGGGCCGCGACGCGGCGTCTTCCCGTTTGATTGCCATGATGATGGATCCTCATTAGCCTGATTCGCATTAAGACTTGCTTGACGTAAGTCGTAAAGCCGGCATTACGGCACAACTTTTAAGGAGTCCCGGCCGATGGTCTACAAGGGTATGCGCGGCATGTTGTCCTATGACACCATGGAGACGCTCCGCAACACTAATGAGTGGATGGGGGCATCCGCGCGGGCCATGGCCTCCTATCCGCTGTTCGCCATGCTTCCCACGCCCATGTTCAAGGTGCTCAGCGCCTGGGGCCGCGTGACGGAACGCAGCTTTGCCCGCATGGTGATCAAGCCCGACTGGGAGATCCCGCCGATCGCCGGCACCGAGGGCCAGGACCACCTGGTCTATGTCGAGCCGGTGGTGCGCCGCCCCTTCGGCAACCTTGTGCAGTTCCGCGTCGCCCGGCGCGAGCCGATGGCCCGCCGCGTCCTGCTGATTGCGCCCATGTCGGGACATTACGCGACCCTTCTGCGTTCGACCGTGACCTCGTTGCTGCCCGATTGCGACGTCTGGGTGACGGATTGGCAGAATGCCCGTGATATTCCGGTCAGCGAAGGCAGGTTCGACGTCGAGGATTACACCCGCTATATCGTCGATTTCATGAAGCATCTCGGGCCGGATCTTCACGTGGTCGCCGTCTGCCAGCCCGCGCCGCTGGCCCTTGCCGCGACCGCGATCCTGGCCGAGGACGAGCCCGCGGCCCAGCCCCGCAGCCTGACGCTGATCGGCGGCCCCGTCGATCCCGACGCGGCGCTGACCGATGTGACCGACTTCGGCAACCGGGTGACGATGGCCCAGCTTGACCATGCCTTCATCCAGCAGGTCGGCTTCAAGTACCGGGGCGTCGGCCGCATGGTCTATCCCGGCCTCGCGCAGCTCACCTCGTTCATCGCCATGAACGCCGAAACCCACGCCGCCGCCTTCCGCGACAAGATCATCGCCGAGGCGCGGGGCGAGGGCTCGATCGGCGACAAGCACAACAAGTTCTACGACGAGTATCTCGCGGTGATGGACATGACCGCCGAGTTCTACCTGTCCACGGTCGAGCGCATCTTCAAGAATGGAGAGATCGCCCAGAACCGCTTTGTCGTCGGCGGCCGCCAGGTGGACATCGGCAAGATCAGGGATGTGGCGGTCATGACTGTCGAGGGCGCGAATGACGACATCTCGGGCCCCGGCCAGTGCGTCGCGGCGCTGAGGCTCTGCACCGGCGTTCCCGACAGCAAGAAGGCCCAGCATCTGGAACCCGGCGCCGGGCATTACGGCATCTTCGCGGGCAAGAGCTGGCGGATCAACATCCGCCCCATGGTGCTGGACTTCATGGACGAGAACGGCATGACTCCCGACAAGAACCGGATCAAGCGCCTGCGTGGCATGACCGGCCCCGGCGACACCCGCACCCCCGGTCCCGAGGAGCAGGACAGCCGCATCGCCGTCTGACCTGTCGTCCTTCCCGCTGCCCGCAAGGCCCCGCCGCACCCGCGCGCGGGGCCTTTGCCTGCGCGGAACCCCAGACCCGCGGCGGGTGTTGCCCCTGCGACTGTCCGCGCCCATCCGGGGCGCAAAGGAGGATACATGACCGACAACCGCGACACCTTCTGGAAGCGCCTCGAAGGCATCAATGCCGGGATGCTGGGGGCCGAGCCCGACTGGCGGCTGGTGCCGATGTCCCACTACCCCGAGCCGGAAACCGCGACGCTGTGGTTCATCACCGCCGACGGCACCGACCTGGTCGAGGCCGTGGAAGACGGCGCGAAGAAGGCCGTCCATGCGGTCGGCGACGGCGACGGCCAGCTTTACGCCCGCATCGAAGGCCGGCTGGAACTGTCGAACGACATGGCCAAGCTGGACGAGGTGTGGAACGCCGTCGCCTCAAGCTGGTTCGAGGGGGGCGAGCGCGACCCGGACGTGCGGCTGCTCAAGTTCACCATGTCCGAAGCCGAGGTCTGGACCACCGCCGGCCGGCTCGGCTTCTTCTACGAGATCGCCAAGTCCAAGATCACCGGCGCCAAGCCCGACATGGGCGATCATTTCCAGGTCAGCTTCTGACCTCATTCACCCTGATGTTGCGCCCGGCCCCTTCGGCCGGGCGCCTGCATGTCAGCCGGCCACGTCTGCCACGGCCTCGCGGACCATCCGCAACTCGCGCGGCCCGCTGAACCGGTGGTCGGCATCCTTGACCAGCGTCAGCCGGATGTCCGGCCCCTCGGCATGGGACAGCAGCCGCAGCGCGTCATCCATGGGCACATCCGCATCCGCCGTCCCCTGCAGCAGGCGCAGCGGCATCGGCAGGCGCAGCGGCTGCCCGAAGATGCTGTTCTGGCCTCCCTGATCGAACAGCCGCCGCGAAAAGACGTAATCCTCGCCATAGTCGCTGGGCCGGGTGATCCGCCCCTCAGACGCCAGCGCCACCCGGTCCGCATCGGTGAACTCCGCCTGCATCCTTGCCGTGAAATCCGGCGCGGCGGCGATCGTCACCAGCCCCGCCCAGCGCTCCGGCTGCTCGCGCGCCAGCAGCAGCGCGAGCCAACCGCCCAGTGATGACCCCACCAGCATCTGCGGCCCCGGCGCCAGCGTGTCGATCACGTCGCGCGCATCCTCCAGCCAGTCGCCGACGCCGAACTCCTCGACCTGTCCCTCGCTGCCTCCATGCCCCGACAGGTCAAAGCGCAGCATCGCGCGGCCCTGATCCCGGCACCAGGCTTCCAGATCAATGGCCTTGGTCCCGCCCATGTCCGACTTGAACCCGTGCAGGAACACGACGCCCGGCCCCTGCCCCTCAAGCCGCTCATACGCCAGCCGCCGCCCTGATGCGGTCCGGTGAAACATCGCGCCACTCCTTCTTTCTTGCCCGAATATCCCACGGGATCGTCGTATACGAGGATGGGCGCGTGAAGCCCCCCGCTCGGCCGCACCACCAAGCGCCGCATTGACACCACCGCCCGCCCGCGCCACACGGCCCCCACATAACCCGCAACCGGGCGTTCCGTGGGCGCCAAACCGATTGGGAGGACACGATGTCCCAGATTTCCCTCACCTTCCCCGATGGCAGCATCCGCGACTATCCCGCGGGAACGACGGCCGCGCAGGTCGCCGCCTCCATCGCGCCCAGCCTTGCGAAGAACGCCATCAGCGCCAGCCTCGACGGCCGCCACATCGACCTTTCCTGGCCGCTGACGGAAGACGGCAGCATCGCCATCAACACGATGAAGGACCAAGCCCCCGCGCTGGAACTGATCCGCCACGACCTCGCCCATGTCATGGCCCGCGCGGTGCAGGAACTCTGGCCCGACGTGAAGGTCACCATCGGCCCGGTCCGCGACCAAGGCTGGTTCTACGACTTCGACCGCAAGGAACCCTTCACCCCCGACGACCTCGGCGCCATCGAGGCGAAGATGAAGCAGATCATCGCCGCCCGCGATCCCGTCCGCACCGAGGTCTGGGACCGCGACCGCGCCATCGCCCATTACGAGGCGGCGGGCGAGCCCTTCAAGCTCGAACTGATCCACCGCATCCCCGAGGGCGAGGACCTGCGGATGTACTGGCACGGCGACTGGCAGGACCTCTGCCGCGGCCCGCATCTGCAGCACACCGGCCAGCTTCCGGCCGACGCCTTCAAGCTGACGCATGTCGCCGGCGCCTACTGGCTGGGCGACAGCACCCGCCCGATGCTGCAGCGCATCTATGGCGTGGCCTTCCGCAACCGCGACGAGCTCAAGGCCCACATGACCATGCTGGAGGAGGCCGCCAAGCGCGACCACCGCAAGCTCGGCCGCGAGATGGACCTGTTCCACATGCAGGAGGAGGCGCCGGGCCAGGTCTTCTGGCACCCGAACGGCTGGAACATCTATGTCACCCTGCAGGACTACATGCGCCGCCAGCAGCGGAAGGGCGGCTATGTCGAGGTCAACACCCCGCAGGTCGTGAACCGCAAGCTGTGGGAAGAATCCGGCCACTGGGAAAACTACCAGGAAAACATGTTCATCGTCGAGGTTGACGAGGACCATGCCCGCGAGAAGACCGTCAACGCGCTCAAGCCCATGAACTGCCCCTGCCATGTGCAGGTGTTCAACGTCGGCCTGAAATCCTACCGCGACCTGCCGCTGCGGATGGCCGAGTTCGGGTCCTGCAACCGCTACGAGCCCTCGGGCGCGCTGCACGGGATCATGCGGGTGCGCGGCTTCACCCAGGACGACGCGCATATCTTCTGCACGGAAGCCCAGATCGAACAGGAATCCCGCCGCTTCATCGAGTTCCTGTCGCGCATCTACAGCGACCTCGGCTTCGACAAGTGGCGCATCAAGCTCTCCACCCGGCCCGAAAAGCGCATCGGCTCGGACGAAAGCTGGGACCATGCCGAGGCTGCGCTTGCCAATGCCGTGATCTCCGCCGGCCACAGCTACGAGATCTTCCCCGGCGAGGGCGCCTTCTACGGCCCCAAGCTGGAATTCGTGCTGACCGACGCCATCGGCCGGGACTGGCAATGCGGCACGCTGCAGGTGGACCCGAACCTGCCCGAACGGCTGGACGCGGAATATGTCGGCGAGGACGGGCAGAAGCACCGCCCCGTCATGCTGCACCGCGCCGTGCTGGGCAGCTTCGAGCGTTTCATCGGGATGCTGATCGAGAACTACGCAGGCAAGCTGCCCCTGTGGCTCGCGCCGCGTCAGGTCGTCGTGGCGTCCATCGTGTCGGACGCCGATGACTATGTGCGCGAGGTTGTGGCCGCGCTGACTGCTGCGGGCATCCGGGCCGAAGCCGACACGCGCAACGAGAAGATCAGCTACAAGGTCCGCGAGCATTCGCTGAAGAAGGTGCCCGTCATCATCGCCCTCGGCATGAAGGAAGTGGCCGAGCGGACCGTCTCGATCCGGCGGCTCGACCGGCAGGGTTCCGAATCGACGTCGCTTGAATCGGCGTTGGAACAGTTGCGGGGCGAGGCAACTCCGCCCGACATACGAGCATGACGTCGCGTGCAAGTCATTGAGATCACGAGGTCGTGACAACCCGGCCTTGCAAACACGATTCTGTGCTTGCGTTCGCAGGTGATTTGTTCATCCTGTTTTCGCGTGAGCATGACTTTCTACCGCGTCCCTTCACGGGGCAGCCGGACTGCGAAAGGGCTGCACGGCCCGGATCGGCAATGAAGCCGCCGGGGGACTGAAGGAGAGATGGTCATGGCGACCGGCACGGTTAAATGGTTCAATGCCACCAAGGGTTACGGCTTCATCGCGCCCGACGACGGTGGCAAGGACGTGTTCGTCCATATTTCCGCAGTTGAGCGTGCCGGGCTGACGGGCCTGAACGACAACCAGAAGATCCAGTATGAACTGCAGTCGGGCCGCGACGGCCGCGCCTCGGCTTCGGACCTGCGTCTGCTCTGATCCTTCCGGGCATTGTTGCCCGAAAGCATGACCACGGCCTGCGGAAACGCGGGCCGTCTTGCTTTTCCGGCACCCTCGTCGCATCCCCTTCCGCGTCACGAAAAGGATGGCGCATCATGCAGGACGGCGGGCCGCGAGACTTCAACCTGGCCGAACATGTGCTTGCGGCGGGGCTGGACGCGCCCGACAAGCTGGCGCTTGCGGTGGTCTCGGCCACGGGGGCCGACCGCTGGTCCCATGCCCGCCTGCGCGCGGCGGTCCTTGGCGCGGCGACAGGTCTGCTGGCCCGGGGCCTTGCCCCTGGCGACCGCGTGCTGCTGCGGATCGGGAACGAGCCGGCCTTCCCTGTCGCCTATCTCGCCTGCATCGCGGCGGGGCTGATCCCGGTGCCGACCTCGGCCATGCTGACGGCGCGCGAGGTCACGAAGATGGCCGCCGACATCCGGCCCGCGCTGGTCATCGCGGGCGAGGACGTCGCCCTGCCGGATGGCGCGACAGATGTCCTTCCGGCCGCCGAGCTTGCCGCCATGGCCGCCCTGCCCCCGGCCGGGTTCGACCGGGGCGATGCCGACGGGCTGGCCTATATCGTCTATACCTCGGGCACCTCGGGCAGCCCGCGGGCCGTCATGCACGCCCACCGCGCCATTCTGGCCCGGCAGATGATGTTCGAGGGCTGGTATGGGCTGCAAGCCTCGGACCGGCTGCTGCACGCAGGGGCCTTCAACTGGACCTTCACGCTGGGCACCGGACTGATGGACCCCTGGACCGCCGGGGCCACCGCCCTGATCCCCGCCGAGGGCACCGCAATCGAGCAGATCCCGCTGATCGCGCGGCGCAACGGCGCCACCATCATCGCCGCCGCGCCGGGGGTCTTCCGCCGGATGCTGCGCGCCGACTGGCAGCCCCTGCCCGACCTGCGCCACGGCCTGACGGCGGGCGAGCGGCTGGACCCGGAACTGCGCCGCGGCTGGCGCGACCGCACCGGCACCGACCTGCACGAGGCGATGGGGATGTCGGAATGCTCGACCTTCCTGTCGGGCTCGCCTGCCCGCCCTGCGCCCGAGGGCTCGGCGGGTTATCCGCAACCGGGCCGCCGGGTGGCGATCCTGTCGGACGAGGGGGAACCTCTGCCTGCCGGACAGCCGGGGGTGCTGGCGCTCCATCGCTCGGACCCCGGCCTGTTCTTGGGCTACCTCGGGCAACCCGAGGAGACTGCCGCGAAATTCCAGGGCGAATGGTTCCTGACCGGCGACCTTGCCATCCAGTCCGAGGACGGCGCGATCTCGACCCTGGGCCGTGCCGACGACATGATGAACGCGGGCGGCTTCCGCGTGGCCCCGGCCGAGGTCGAGGACGTGCTTGTTCCCGTCCCCGGCGCGGGCGACGTGGCGGTGACCGAACTGCCGGTTCCGGGCGCCTCGATCATCGCCGCCTTCTGGACCGGCCCGGCCGCGCCCGAGGCGATGCGCACGGCGGCCGAGACGGGCCTTGCCCGCTACAAGCAGCCGCGCGAGTTCATTCGCATCGACGCCCTGCCCCGGACGCCCACCGGCAAGATCAACCGCCGGGCGCTGCGCGAGGCGCACCGCAAGGACGGCTGACCCTCACTGCGGGAAGGTGACGGCGTCCAGCGGGTATTCCATCACCGCGACCATCGGTTGGTCGCCGTCCTCGGCGAAGGCAAAGACATGCAGCATGTCGTTCTGCAGCACCACGCGGCAGAACCGCCCCTCCTGCGCCATCGCCTTGGGACATTCGGGCATGTCGCCATGCTCAACCGTGGCCTCGAAGATCTCATAGGTCATGGCGCCGGCAGGCGTCTCGCGCGGCGCGGCCAGGTTGATCGGCGCGGCCACGCCTGCGGTCGCCGGCCCGGTATCGTATTCGCCGGGGACAGAAGCGATCGCCATGCCGCCAGAGACAAGGGCGGCAAGAAGGGCAAGGGGAACGACGCGGGGCATCTTCAAGCTCCATCAGAATCATGCAGGTTTGTAACTGACAGAAACAGTCACCTTCATACAAGAAGATTGTGGGCCGCCTCGGCGCTTGCCGTCGGCAGATGCGGGAGGCATGACGGAAGACTGATGTTCCATGCCAGACAGGTCGCCCGGATGAACCGTTTCGCCGCCCCCATCGCCGAACAGATCTGGGACATGAAGTACCGTCTGCGCGCCGGTGACGGCTCGCCGCTGGATGCAACGGTCGAGGACACCTGGCGTCGCGTGGCCCGCGACCTCGCCTCGGTCGAGGCAGACCCCTCCGCATGGGAAGGCCGCTTCTACGCCGCGCTGGAGGATTTCCGCTTCCTGCCCGCGGGCCGGATCGTATCGGGCGCGGGCACGGGGCGGTGGGTCACGTTGTTCAACTGCTTCGTCATGGGCACGATCCCCGACAGCATGGCGGGCATCTTCGACGCGCTCAAGGAAGCCGCGCTGACCATGCAGCAGGGCGGCGGGATCGGCTACGACTTTTCCACCATCCGCCCCAAGGGGGCCGAGGTGAAGGGTGTCGCCGCCGACGCCTCGGGGCCGCTGAGCTTCATGGACGTCTGGGACGCGATGTGCCGCACGATCATGTCGGCAGGCTCGCGCCGGGGTGCCATGATGGCCACGATGCGCTGCGACCACCCGGACATTGAGGATTTCATCGCCGCCAAGCAGGACTCGGCCCGGCTGCGGATGTTCAACCTGTCGGTGCTGGTGACGGACGCCTTCATGGAGGCGCGAGAGGCCGATGCCGACTGGCCGCTGGTCTTCGGCGGCCGCGTCTTCCGCACCATCCGCGCTCGCGACCTCTGGGACCGGATCATGCGCGCGACCTATGACTATGCCGAGCCGGGCGTGATCTTCATCGACCGCATCAACCGGATGAACAACCTCGGCTATGTCGAGGAAATCTCGGCCACGAACCCCTGCGGCGAGCAGCCATTGCCGCCCTATGGCGCCTGCCTTCTCGGCTCGATCAACCTGTCGCGGCTGGTTCAGGACCCCTTCGGCCCCGAGGCCGCGCTGGACCTCGATGCGCTGGACGAACTCGTCACGACCGCCGTGCGGATGATGGACAATGTCGTGGACGCCTCACGCTTTCCCCTGCCGCAGCAGGCCGCCGAGGCGCAGGCCAAGCGCCGCATCGGGTTGGGCGTCACGGGCCTTGCCGACGCGCTGATGATGGTCGGCCTGCGTTATGGCGCGCCCGAGGCGGCCGAGGCCACGCGCCAGTGGATGCACCGCATCGCGCGGGCGGCCTACCTGGCGAGCGTGGGTCTGGCCAAGGAAAAGGGCGCCTTCCCGCTGTTCGACGCCGAGGGCTACCTGTCCTCCGGCTTCATGCAGAAGATGGACGCCGACGTGCGCGAGGCCGTCCGCGTCCACGGCATCCGCAATGCCCTGCTGACCAGCGTGGCCCCCACCGGCACGATCAGCCTTTACGCCGGCAATGTCAGTTCCGGGATCGAGCCGGTCTTCGCCCACAGCTACACCCGCAAGGTCTTGCAGAAGGACGGCACCCGCACCGAAGAGGAGGTCGTGGACTATGCCGCCCAACTGTGGCGCGACCGCATGGGCGAGGCTCCCTTCCCTGACTGGTTCACGGACGCCCAGACCCTTGGCCCGCTGGATCATGTCGCCATGCAGGCGGCGGCGCAGGAATGGGTGGACAGTTCCATCTCGAAGACGATCAACTGCCCCGAGGACATCTCCTTCGACGCCTTCAAGGACGTCTACCTTGCCGCCTGGGACCAAGGCTGCAAGGGCTGCACCACCTATCGCCCGAACGAGGTGACGGGCTCGGTCCTGTCGGTCGAGAAGCCTTCGGCGCCCGAGTTGCTGGACAAGCCGATGGACCGCCCGGTGGCGCTGGGGGGCGCGACCTACAAGCTGAAGTTCCCCGGCAGCGAGCACGCGATCTACATCACCGTGAACGACATCGACATCGACGACGGCGGCAGGCGGCGGCCCTTCGAGGTCTTCATCAACTCGAAGAACATGGAGCATTACGCCTGGACCGTGGCGCTGACGCGGATGATCTCGGCCGTCTTCCGCCGCGGCGGCGACGTGAGCTTCGTGGTCGAGGAACTTAAGGCCGTCTTCGACCCCCGCGGCGGCGCCTGGATGGAGGGCCGCTACGTTCCCTCGATCCTGGCCGCGATCGGCGGCGTGATCGAGCGCCACATGATCGCCATCGGCTTCCTGCCGGGCGAAGGAACGGGGCTGAAGGCGGACCCCCAGGCAGGCGGCGCGACGGCGGCCGGCCCCTCCTGCCCGGCCTGCGGTACGCCGGGGATGCGGATGATCGAGGGCTGCATGACCTGCCCGAGCTGCGGTCATTCCCGTTGCCAGTAGCTGTCGACTGGGCGGACTGGCGCCAGACAGTTTTTCCCTTCGGGGCGAACTATCTGATGTGCCTGGATGATCTTTCCGCTGGATGAAGACATCTGGCTGCACGCAAACTGTCGAAAGTCGATCGTTTGCCATGGCCGGTGGTGCGGGCGGCGGGACTCGAACCCGCACGGGCTTGCGCCCCAGGGAGTTTAAGTCCCATGCGTCTACCATTCCGCCACGCCCGCGACGGATGGTTCCCGCTAGGCCCTTGGCGCGCGGGATTCAAGCGGCCCGGATGACGCCACGCTGGTTCCTGCCGCCTGAAAAACGTAAGGTCCCGGTCGCAAGACCGAGACCCTACATCCCCCGCGCGCCCTCAACCACCACACGCGAAACCAGAAAAACAACCTCAACCTGGACCAACGGGGCCCGTGAGATGACGATGGCACAGGAACCGATTCCTGGCAAACACCGAAAGACTTGCATTCTTCATATTGCGCCTTGGTCTCGGGGGGCGGGCGGGGTATCTGCCGGGCACCTGATATCAGCCGCAAGGTGACCGATGACCCAACGCCTGCATCTCGTCTACGGGGGCGCGCTTGTGTCGACCGATTCGCACGAGTTCCGCGACCCTGCCTCGATCCATGTCGTGGGGATCTTTCCGGATTTCGCCTCGGCCCATGCCGCCTGGAAGGCGCAGGCCCAGCGGACGGTGGACCAGGCGCAGACGCGCTATTTCATCGCCCATCTGCACCGCCTGCACGACCCCGACGAATCCGCTTTGACATAGGCGCAGGGTGGGCGGCATCGGTGATCTGGCTTTCTGGCTGCAGATCCGGGGCGCGCGGCGGGCCGAGGATGCGCCTGCCGATCCGGTGCTGCCGCCGGGCGACGGCCCGCTGATCCTGATATGCGGGGGGGCCTCGGACCGGCGCGACCTCGCGCAGGAACTGCGCCGCCGGCGGCCCGGAGTCCGCCTGGGTGCGCTGGGGCCGGTGGCGGTGGAACGCGGCGGGCGCGCGGTGCCCAGCGTCCTGCCCGGACCGCCCGCCGATCCGGTCACCGCCAGGATGCTGGTCAGCAGGGCCTCGCCCGCCGCGCTGGTCCTGACGGACGACCTTCTGCCGCCGGCGCTGATCGCCGCCTGCGACGACGTGGGCGTTCCCGTCACGCTGATCGCGGGGCCGGGCCAGTTGGCCGGGCTTGCGGCGCGCCGGGTGTGGCGGGGCGCGCGGCGGGACCCGGTGGCGCGGCTCAGCCGGGTGCTCGTGCCCGATGACGCGGCGCGGGACGCCGCCTTGCGCGAAGGCATCGCCCCGCAGCGGATCGAGGTGATCGGCAGCGCCGCCCCGATCCTGCCGCCGCTGCCCTGCAACATGCGCGAGCTTGCCGCCCTGCGCCCGCTGCTGCAGGACCGCCATGTGTGGCTTGCCGCCGCCCTGCCGCTGGCCGAGCTGTCCCATATCCTTGCCGCGCAGGAACAACTGCTGTCCCACCATCACCGCGCGCTGCTGATCATCGCGCCCGCCCGGCCCGAGGATGCCGGCGCGATCGCCGATGCGGCCGGGGCGCGGGGCCTGACCGTCGCGCGGCGCGAGGCGCAGGACCCCGATCCCGACATCCAGGTTCTGGTGGCCGAGGACAGCGCCGAACTGGGGCTGTGGTACCGGCTCGCCTCGGTCACCTGCATGGGGGGCACGCTGACGCGGGGGACGGAGGGCGCACGCCATCCCTTCGAGCCCGCGGGCCTGGGCTCCGCCATCGTCCACGGGCCGCATCTGTCGGCGAACCTTGCCGAGTGGCAGGCACTGGACCGGGCCGGCGGGGCGCGGCGGCTTTACTCGGCCGGCGCCCTGCCCGCCGCCATCGAGGATCTGAGCGCCCCCGACGCCGCCGCCCGCCTCGCCCGGCAGGCGTGGGAGGTCGCGACCGCCGGCGCCGAGATCACCCGCCGCATCGCCGAGGCCGTCCTGTCGGACGTGCCGGAGGGATCATGCTGACCGCGCCCGGTTTCTGGAACCGTCCGCCTGCCAAGGCGGCCCGGCTGCTGGGTCCGCTGGGCGCGCTTTACGCCCGCGCCACCGCGCGGCGGCTGGCGCAGGGTCCGCGCCTGCGGATCGGCGTGCCGGTGATCTGCGCGGGCAATCTCAATGCCGGGGGAACCGGCAAGACGCCCACGGTGATCGCGCTGATCGAGCGGCTGTCGGCGCGGGGCATCCGGGCGCATGTGGTCAGCCGGGGCCATGGCGGCTCGGAAACCGGCCCCTTGCGCGTCGATGAGCGGCGCCATTCCGCCGCAACGGTCGGGGACGAGCCGCTGCTGCTGTCGGCCTTTGCCCCGATCTTCGTTGCCCGCGACCGGATAAAGGGCGCGCAGGCGGCGGTCGAGGCGGGGGCGCAGGCGATCCTGCTGGACGACGGCTTCCAGGACCCTTCGCTGGAGCATGACCTTGCGCTGGTCGTGGTCGACGCGCAGCGCGGCTGGGGCAACGGGCGCTGCATTCCTGCAGGCCCGCTGCGCGAGCCGGTGGCGGCGGGCCTTGCCCGCGCAGACATGGTGCTGACGATCGGGGAACCCGACGCGCAGGAGAGTTTCTCGGCCCGCTGGCCCGACCTGCCGGTGCCGCGCCTGACGGGGCGGCTTTCACCCCTGATGACGGGGATGGATTGGGAGGGGTTGCCCGCGCTTGCCTTTGCCGGCATCGGCCATCCCGAAAAGTTCTTCACCACCCTGCAGAGCCTGGGCGCGCGGATCGTGCGGGCCGAGGCGCTGGCCGATCACCAGCCCTTCTCGCGCCAGATGCTCACCCGGCTGGAAACCGAGGCGCGGATGCTGGGCGCGCAGCTTGTCACGACCGAAAAGGATGCCGCGCGGCTGCCGCGCAGCTTCCGGCCCAAGGTGCTGACCCTGCCGGTGCGGCTGGCCTTCGACGATCCCGCGCCGCTCGATGCGGCGCTGGATCGCATCTTTCCGAAAGGCTAGGGCCGCCCCGAGGAGCGGCCCCTTGCCTCAGTTCGCGGCGGCCAGCTTTTCCTCGATCTCGGCCTTCAACTGGTCCCAGGGCGCGTTGCGGACGGTCTCGCCGCCGATGATGAAGGTCGGCGTGCCCTCGATCTTGTCGGCGACCGCGTTCTGCTGGAAGGTCGCGAGCAGGCTTTCGACCTTGGCCGTGTCCTGCCAGCAGGCATCCATCTGATCGTTCGAATATCCCGCCATCGCGCCGATCTTGCGCAGGTTCGCGGCCAGTTCGTCGCCGGTCTTGGCGCCCAGCCATTCGCGCTGCTTTTCGAACAGCATCCCGGCGACGGGATAGAACTTCTCCTCGCCGCCGCAGCGGGCGAGGATGCCGGCCCACAGGCCCGGCTCGTCGAAATAGACATCGCGCTGGGTGAAGCGGACCTTGCCGGTGTCGATGTATTCCGCCTTGAGCTGCGGATAGACGTCGGTGTGGAAGGCCGCGCAATGGCTGCAGGTGAAGCTGGCGTATTCGATCATCTCGACCGGCGCATCCTCGGCGCCTTGCCAGATGTCGGGCTGGATTGCCGGGGCAGCCTGCGCCTCGGCTGCCGGCGCGGTCTCGGCGGGGGCGGTCGTCTGGGCCGCCACGGGCAGCGCCAGCGCGGCAAGCGCTGCGGCCGAGATCAGGCTGCGGAGGGTCGGGATCATGGATTGGCCTTTCGGTCGTGGGAAAACATCGCCCGTTTCCGGGCATCCTGCGCGGCGCGGGCAAGCGCCAGCCGCCGCATGGATTCGGCCAGCC
>NZ_JAUNPC010000055.1:1744-17597 GCF_030536915.1 Paracoccus sp. (in: a-proteobacteria) | reverse complement strand
AGCTGCTGCTGGAAGCGCCTGACATGCTGCTGCTGGACGAGCCGACCAACCACCTCGACGCCGAAACCATCGCCTGGCTGCAGAAGCACCTGATCGAATATCCCGGCACGATCCTGATCGTCACCCACGACCGCTATTTCCTGGACGACATCACAAGCTGGATTCTGGAATTGGACCGCGGCCGGGGCATCCCCTACGAGGGCAATTATTCCGCCTGGCTGGAGCAGAAGGCCAAACGGCTGGCGCAGGAAGCCCGCGAGGACAAGGCCAAGCAGAAATCGCTGGAGCGCGAACTGGAATGGATTCGCGCCGGGGCGAAAGCGCGGCAGGCCAAGCAGAAGGCGCGGATCAACGCCTATAACGAAATGGCCTCGAAATCCGAGCGCGAGAAGATCGCCAACGCCCAGATCATCGTCCCGAACGGCCCGCGCCTTGGCAGCCGCGTGATCGAGGTTTCGGGACTGACCAAGGCCTTCGGCGACAAGCTTCTGATCGAGGGTCTGGATTTCAGCCTGCCGCCGGGCGGTATCGTCGGCGTGATCGGTCCGAACGGCGCGGGGAAATCGACCCTGTTCCGGATGCTGACGGGACAGGAAAAGCCCGATGGGGGCGAGATCTTCTTCGGCGATACGGTGCAACTGTCCTACGTGGACCAGTCGCGTGACGCCTTGGACCCCAACAAGACCGTGTGGGAGGAAATCTCGGGCGGTGCCGAGCAGATCGACCTGGGCGACGCGCAGATGAACTCGCGCGCCTATGCCAGCGCCTTCAACTTCAAGGGCGGCGACCAGCAGAAGAAGGTGGGCCTGCTCTCGGGCGGAGAGCGCAACCGCGTCCACATGGCGAAGCTGCTGAAATCCGGCGGCAACGTCCTGCTGCTGGACGAGCCGACCAACGACCTGGACGTCGAAACCCTGCAGGCGCTGGAGGCGGCGCTGGAAGACTTCGCCGGCTGCGCCGTCATCATCTCGCACGACCGCTTCTTCCTCGACCGCCTCTGCACGCATATCCTCGCGTTTGAAGGCGACGCGCATGTGGAATGGTTCGAGGGGAACTTCGAGGCCTACGAGGCCGACAAGGTGCGGCGCCTGGGGCCGGATTCGATCGAGCCGAAGCGGGTGAAGTACAAGAAGTTCGCCCGCTAAGGCGGCGGGAATGGCCTGGCAGGACAGCGCTTGGGCCCAGCGGCTGCGCGAGATCGCGCACCGGATGTGGTTCAGGGTCACGCTGTTCAGCCTTGGCGGCATCGCGCTTGCGCTGATGGCCGAATGGATCGGGCCATATCTGCCTTATATCCCGGAGATCGAGCTTGCCTCGGGCTCGGTCACCGCGCTTCTGAACATCATCGCCTCGTCGATGCTGGCGGTGACGACATTCTCGATGTCGATCATCATAGGGGCCTATGGCAGCGCGACGAACAGCGCCACCCCGCGCGCGACCGACCTGCTGGCCATCGACCCGGTGGCGCAGAACGCGGTCTCGGTCTTCATCGGCTCGTTCCTGTTCAGCATCGTGGGCATCATCGGCCTGTCGGCGGGCTTCTATGCCGCGCAGGGGCGGGTGCTGCTGTTCGCGGCGACCTTGCTGAACATCCTGCTGATCGTCTGGACCCTTCTGCGCTGGGTCGATCACCTGAACCAGTTCGGGCGCATGACCGACATCATCGCCCGGATCGAAAAGGCTGCGCTGCAAGCGGCGCGCCTGTATCGCGACCACCCCCGGCTAGGCGCCTCTCCCCTGCCCTCGGGCCTGCCGCCGGATGCCTGCCCCGTTCCGGCAGGAGAGGACGGCCATGTCCGCTTCATCGACATGCCGGCCCTGCAGGAGGCCGCCGAGGCGCTGGATGTCAGGGTCGAGATCCTGAGGATGCCCGGCAAGTATGTCCACCGGCACGAGCCGCTGATGCGCGTGTCGCGCAGGCTTGACGACACAGAAGCTGGCAAGCTGCACAACGCCTTCGCGATCGGCCTTCGCCGCAGCTTCGACCAGGATATCCGCTACGGCATGATCGTGCTGAGCGAGGTTGCCAGCCGGGCACTGTCTCCCGCGATCAACGATCCCGGCACTGCCATCGACGTGATCCGCGCAGGCAGCCGTGTCCTGGCCGAATACCATACCTCGGCCTACGAGGAGGCTGCGGCCTCCCATGACAGGATTCATGCCCCGGAATTGGAGGTTCAGGAGCTTTACCGCGAGTTCTTCAGCCCCATCGTTCGCCATGGCGCAGCCGAGCCGGAAGTCATTCAGACGCTGCTCGACAGTGTCGATGCGCTGGCCCAGGGTCTTGGGGACAAGGCGCTTGCTCGCCGGATCGCCCGCGAGGCCCGCGACCGCGCGGGCGAGGTGCTCAAGCGCGACTGGGAACGCAGGATGCTGCGCTAGGCAGCGCGGGCGTCATTCCGACCCTTTTTCTACGAGAACCCGTCGTCGATGCTGGCACTCGCCTCAGGACATGACCTGTCGTGCCTTCATCCCGCAGCCGGTGCGGCCAGCGGGCTTCGCGGGCGTCGCCCCCTGATCCGGGGAAGTGACCGCCGGCTGGGGTGCGGGCGTCGGAGTTGCGGCGGATTGGGCCAGGACCGGCGCGGCGGCGAGGACGCAGGCCGAGGCGAGGCTGAGGATCGTCAGGCGGGGCATGGCGGTTCCTTTCCGGCAGGACAGAGGGTTGATGGTGCACCCGAATCGCGCATTCTCCAAATGCTGAACCACGCAGCCGGGAGGGATGACGCGGCTGTGATGACGGACCGGAGGTGCCGACGACCGGGACAGTGGCAGAAGCGCCACGCAGGCCCCATTGTGTTGGGATGACACGCAAGACCTTCCGGTATCCCGGGGTGGCCAATTGGCGCGTGACGAGCCCGCACAAGCCGCGCCGCACCGGTGGGGTGGGTGCTCGTCACGCACCACTTCACCTCACCTTCCCCTTCCACCCCGGCGGCCGCTTCGCCACCCAGTCGAAGAACCGCCGCAACTCGGGGTGTCCGCGCAGGGCCTCGACGGTGGCGTAGTTGCGGGCGAGGTCGGTCTCGCTCAGCGTCCGGTGGATTGTGGAATGGCAGACCTGATGCAGCAGCACCGTCTCGCCGCCCTTGCCGCCGCGCAGCTTCGGGATCAGGTGATGGCGGCTCTGGGGAACGCCCGGCGGGATCGGGCGCAGGCAGAGGGGGCAGGTGGGCACCGCCTCGGGTTCTCGGATCGGCGGGGCGGATCGGCGCGACATCTGTCCTCCGGGCAGCCCCCAAGGCTGGAGGCTTCGTGATTTCCCTCTGCCCTCCAACGCTTCTAGCGTGCCGAGGGATCACGGAAAGGAAGCCCATGCCCAGCCGCCGCGCCACGCTCGCCCTTCTTGCCGCAGCAGGGGCCTCGCCCGCCTTCGGTCAGGCCGACCGGCCGAACCCGATGCCCGAGGAGCTGCGCGAAGCGCTGGAACGCGACCGCAACGGCATCGTGCTGGGCAACCCCAACGGCAACATCACGCTGACCGAGTTCTTCGATTACAACTGCCCCTTCTGCAAGAAGATCGTCCCGGCGATGCAGCGGCTGATCGGCGCGGACCCGCAGTTGCGGGTGGTCTTCCGCGAATGGCCGGTCTTCGGCGAGGGCTCGGATTTCGCCGCGCGGGCGGCGCTGGCCGCTCTGGACCAGGGGAAATACTGGCAGGTCCATGCCGGCCTGATGGCGATGAAGGACCGCGCCGCCGAACCATCCGTGATGCGGGTCGTCCGCCGGCTGGGGCTGGACGAGGCGAAGCTGCGCGAGGACATGTATTCCGACCGGGTCGAGGATCACATCGCCCGGTCCTTCATGCTGGCCGATCACATGAGCCTGCTGGGCACGCCCACCCTGATCGCGGGCGACGAGGCGCTGTTCGGGGACCAGAGCTTTCAGGATCTCACGGCTCTGGTGGCACGGGCGCGGCGGACCTTGGGGGTGGCGGCAGGGTGACGAAGACCGGCCCCGAGGGCGTCGGCACGAAGGCGCCCGAGACGCCGAAGGCAGCCGTCAGCCGCGCGGGCGACAGGACCTCGGTGGGCGTGCCGTCCGCGACGACGCGGCCCCGGTCCATCAGCACCAGCCGCTGGCAATAGCGGGCGGCAAGCGCAAGGTCGTGGATCGAGGCGATCACCGTGCGGCCCTGCCGGGCGAGGCGGGCGAAAAGCTCCATCACCGCAAACTGGTGCGCAGGGTCCAAGCCGGCGACCGGCTCGTCCGCGAGGATCAGCGGCGTGCGCTGTGCCAGCAGGCGGGCGATCAGGGCGCGGGCAAGTTCCCCGCCCGACAGCTCCGTGGCCCGTCGCTGCGCAAGGTGGGTCACGTCCAGTGCGGCCATCGCCCCGGCCACCGCCTGCGTGTCGGCGCGGCGATCGGGATCGGCGCGGCGGCCGAGGCGGACCAGCGCCTCGACGGGGATCGGCCAGGCGATCTCGCGCGCCTGCGGCAGCCAGGCGGCGCGGCGGGCGCGGCGGGCGGGGGGCAGGGCGGCGAGGTCCGACTGCCCCTCGGCCGGGATCAGCCCCAGCGCGGCCTGCATCAGCGTGGTCTTGCCCGCGCCGTTCGGGCCGATCAGCCCGACGAAGCTGCCCGCCGGGATCGACAGGGTGACGTGATCGACGGTCGGACATCCGTCGCGCCGCACCGTCAGGTCCTGCAACGTCAGGCTCATCGGCCGGCCTGTGTGCGCCAGATGAGATGCAGGAAAACCGGCGCACCGACCAGTGCCATCATCACCCCCAGCTTGAGGTCGCGTTCGGGCAGGATCAGCCGCACCGCGACATCCGCAGCCAGCACCAGCGCCGCGCCCCCCAGCGCGGACGCGGGCAGCAGGCGCGAGGGCATCGCCCCCACCGCGCCCCGCAGCAGATGCGGCACCACAAGCCCGACGAAGCCGATGGCCCCCGCCACGGCCGTGGCCGCCCCCACCGCGGCAGCCGCGCCCAGCACCACGGTCAGCCGCAGGCGGGACAGGTTCACGCCCATCGAGGCTGCGGCTTCTTCTCCCAAGGACAGCGCATCCAAGTCGCGCCCGGTGCGGATCAGCGCGGCCCAGCCCAACGCCATCAGCGGCAGGGCGGTCAGCACATGCGCCCAGCTTCGGTCGGCAAGCGAGCCCATGGTCCAGAACATGATGTCATAGGCGGCGAAGGGATTGGGCGAAAGGTTCAGCACCAAGGCCGTCAGCGCCCCCGCCAGCGCCGAAACCGCGATGCCGCCGAGGATCAACCCGAGGCCCCCGCCCGCGATCCCGCCGCTGCGGCCTGCAAGCCCAAGGATCAGCGCAACGCCCCCCAGCGCCCCGGCAAGCGCCGCAAGGGGGACGCCGAGGCCCAGCACCGAGGCACCGGCCTGGATGGCGATCACCGCCCCCAGCGCTGCCGAGGCAGAGATGCCGATCAGTCCCGGCTCTGCCAGCGGGTTCCGCAGATAGCCCTGCAGCGCCGCGCCGGACAGGCCGAGGCTGACGCCGACCATGATCCCCAGCAGGGTGCGGGGCGCGCGTATTTCCCGCAAGACGATGCCCAGCGGGCCCTCGCCGGTCCAGAGCGCCGCAAGACTGGCGCGCGGGCCGGCGCCCGCCGGGCCGGTCAGCAGCGACAGAAGCGCCAGCCCCCCGACCAGCGCCGCCAGGCCGACCAGAAGGCGCGCGTCGCGCCTCATCGCAGCGCCTCGGCTTCGGCCGACAGCATCGCGAGGGCCTCCAGCGAGCGGGGCAGGGCGCAGGTCCACAGCGCGTCGGGAACCTGCAGGACATGGCCGCCCAGTTTTTCCAAGGCGGGATGGTCCAGCACCTCCTCGGCCCGCGAGGCGCCGGGATAGGGGGTGCCGGTCACGATCAGATCGGGGTCGGCCATGACCAGAACCTCGAGCGGGATGTAGCCCGAGCTTTCCATGCCCAGCCGGTCCGCCACCAGCGCAAAGCCCGCCTTGCGCATGATGTCGCCCGCCAGCGTGCCGCCGCCCACGGAATAGCCGTTCGGCCCCCAGGTCGCCGCCCTGGGGGCGTCGGGTCCGGCAGGGCGGGAAAGCCCGGCCAGGTCCCGGTCGAAATCCGCGATCATCGCCGCTGCCGCCGCGTCGCGGCCCAGCGCGGCCCCGACCTGGGCAATCGCATCCCGCGCCTCGGCCAGCGAGGTCGGCGGCGCGATCTCGACCACCGGCACGCCCAGCCGGTGCAGCATGGCCACCGCCGGTCCGCCGAAGTTCCCCGCCAGCACGAGATCGGGCTTGAGCAGGTAGATCTCTTCGGCCCGGCCCCGGTTCACGGGATAGCGCATCGCCTCGTCGGCCATCGCCGAGGCGCGCGGGTCGCGGGCGACGTGCGACACCGAGATCACCTGCCCCGGCGCGGCGAGCGCCATCGCCAACTGGTCGGTGCAGAGGTTCATCGAGACGACGCGGGCGGGTGCGTCCGCCCCTGCGGGCAGCGCCAGCAGCACGGCCAGCGCCGCCGCAAGGGCCGGGCGCCTCACCACCGCGTCTCGATCCCCAGCCATGCGGCGCGGCCAGGCGCGGCATAGCCCCAGGATTCCTGGTAATCCTTGTCGAACAGATTGGTGGCGCGGGCCGAAAGCCGGGCGGTTTCGGTCATGTCATAGCTGGCGGCAAGGTTGACCGTGGTGAAATCCGGCAGGTCCCGCGTCTCGAAGCTGCCGAAGGGCAGGGCGTCGGCCATGTCGCGGACATGGCGCAGGTCTGCCGCCACCCAGCCGCGCCCGCCGAAGGTCCGCAGGCTCGCGTTCAGCGCCAGCTCATGCCGGGGCCGCCGGGTCTCGACCAAGCCATCGGGGTTCGTCGCGTCAAGATAGGTATAGGCCGAGCCCAGCGTCAGCGCGTCCGTCACGTTCTGGCGGATCGCGAGTTCGATCCCCTCGCGCCGGCTTTCGCCCGATTGGTTAGCATAGTTCGTGCCGTCCGGCAGCGGCAGGAAGCTGTAGGTGATCTCGTCCTGCAGCTTCTCGCGGAACCAGGTCACGTCGATCACGCCGCGCCCGTCCGGCAGGCTGTATTCGGCGCCCAAGTCGATGCTGCGGTTCTCCTCGGGGCGAAGGTTCGGGTTGCCGATGCTGCCGAAGCCGCCGAGGATCTGGTAATACTGCGGATGCAGCAGCCCCGTCCCGGCCGAGGCATGCAGCCGCCAGGGCGTGCCCTCGATCCGCCAGGACAGGCCGGCGTTCCAGGTCGTCTCGGATTCGAAATCCGAACTGTCGTCATGCCGCAGGCCAAGCTGCAGATCGACGCCGTTCGCAAAGGCGCCGCGGTATTCCAGCGCCCCCGAGGTCGTGTCGATCCGGTTCCCGACCTCGCCCGTGGCATTGTCGCTGATCCGGTCCAGCGCAAAGGCCAGCGTCTGGTCCGCCTGCTCCACAGGGCCGTCCAGACCCAGCGTCGCGCGGTATTTCAGCGCCCGCCTGCGCGCCCGCGTCTCGGTTCCGTCGCTCTGGTCCAGCCGCAGGCGCGTGTCCTCCCACGACAGGCGATGGTTCAGGCGGCCTTCCAGCGTGTCGAGACTGCCCCAGACATGGCCGATGCGCTCGTCGCGTTCGGCACGGGCGTCGCTGTCCACGATATAGTCGTCCAGTCCCGCGGCCATCCAGTCGGTGTCGTCGTATTCGTAACGCTCGTCGGCGCGGCGGGCCGAAAAGCCGAGGGTCAGCGCCCCGGTCGCCTGCCATTCGCCCGACAGGCTCAGCGCGCCGCGGCGGATGCCGTCACGGTCGCCGTCGCCGCCCGAGACGTCATCGCCCCGGTCGTCGCGCCAGGACCAGTCGCCCTGCAGCCGCCAGCGGTCGTTGACGATGCTTTGCCCCAGCGCCGCCGCCCTGCCGTTGCCAAGCTCGGCCCGCGCATGTCCGCCGGTCCTGTCGGCCCTGCGGGTGATGATGTTGACGACGCCCGAGGCGGCGCTGGAACCATGATAAACCGACTGCGGCCCGCGCAGAACCTCGATGCGCTCGACATCCTCGATGTCGAGGCCGCTGAGTTGATAAGGCTGGCCGCCCGCCCCGGCGCTGACGCCGTCGATCAGCACCAGCGTGTGCCGCCCCTCGCCACCCCGGATGCGGACCGAGGTCAGCGACGCGCCGGTGCTGTTGACCGAGACGCCGGGCAGGCCCCGCAGGGCGTCCTGCACGGTCGAGACGCCGCGGCGGCGCAGGTCCTCGGCCTCAAGCACGGTGGCGGCGCGGCCATAGGCGCCGGCCTCGACCGGCGAGAAGCCGCCCGACAGGATCACCGGGTCGAGCGTTCGGGCATCCTGCGCGGCGGCGGGCAGGGAAAGGCTGGCCGCCAGCGCGAAAGGCGCGGCGGTCAGGCAGAGGGTGCGGATGGTGTCGGACATGGTCGGTCCCCCATGACGCGGGCGCGGCCCGCAGGATTGGCTTTTGATCCGGGGGATGAGGCCCCGCAGACAGTGGCAATCACCGCTGCGGTCAGGCCGCTTCGCTGGCGCACCCCGCACCATCGAAAGGGTGAGCGCCGAGCAGGTCTCCTGGCTTGCGGGTCAACGCGGGCGCCGGCCTTCCCGGGGGAATACCCCCAGTGGCAGTTCGGCGCCGCTCTCCGCGCACAGTTGCGGGGGCAGCCACGGCCATGGCCCGAAGGCCGTCCCGTGTTCCCTTTGAATCCGGCGGGGCCGGAACTCGGACGGCGGCACTTACGCCCGGCGCGGGTCGGGCGTCAATGGCCTTGGGGCCGCACCAGGTCCTTCGGGCGGTCGATGTCATGGCCGGCGCCGGGCGGCAGGGGGATCAGCCTGGCCCCCGTCAGCAGGTGGCGCGCGCCTTGGTCGCCCTTGATCCGGGCGGCCGCGGCGAACAGGGAACGGGGCAGGCAGGCGGGAACTCCGGCCCGTGGTCCCTCGGGCGCGGGATAGGCGCTGGCCGCCGCGCGGTAGGGCGTGCAGGCGCGGATCAGCGCCGCAAGATGGGCGGGCGGCACCGCGGGCATGTCGCCCAAGGCGATCAGCGCCCTGTCGCCCTGCGCGGCGGCAAGGCCGAGCCGCAGGCTGTCCGACATCGTTTCGGCGCTGTCGGCCATGACCACCCGGAACCCCGGCAGCAGCGCCGCCACGCGCCGGTCGCGCAGGACGGCGATCAACTGCGCCGCCCCCGCCTGCCGCAGCGCATCAGCCGCATGGACGACGACCGGGGCGCCGCGCCAGTCGGCCAGCAGCTTGTTGCCCGCGCCGAAGCGCCGGCCATGACCTGCCGCCAGCAGGATGCCCGCAATCTCCGGTGCCGTCATCGATCCGCCCCCTGCGTTGTGCAAAAGGATAGCATATGCCAAGCCCGGCACGAGCCGAACCGCACGGGAAGACCGGTATGACCATGCTTTCGCAGGATGTGCCGCCGCGTATGCCAGGCAGCGTGGCCGAGGTCTTTTCGGCCTTTCTCAAGCTCGGGCTGACCTCGTTCGGCGGCCCCATCGCGCATCTGGGCTATTTCCGAGACGAGCTGGTGGTCCGCCGCAAGTGGCTGTCCGAGGCAGCCTATGCCGATGTCGTGGCGCTGTGCCAGTTCCTGCCCGGCCCCGCGTCCAGTCAGGTCGGCTTCACGCTGGGCCTGATGCGCGCCGGCTGGGGCGGGGCCATCGCCGCGTTTCTGGCCTTCACGCTGCCCTCGGCGATCCTGCTGGTGACACTGGCGCTGACCTCCGGGCGGGTCGAGGGGTCGCTGATGGCGGGCCTGCTGCACGGGCTGAAGATCGTGGCCGTGGCGGTGGTGGCCCAGGCGGTCTGGGGGATGGCGCGCAGTCTCTGCCCGGACCGGGAACGCGCCGCCATCGCCGTGGCGGCGGTTGTGCTGATGGCCGTCGCGCCGGGGTTTGTCGGGATGGTCGCGGCGATCCTGCTGGGGGCGCTGGCCGGACTTGCGCTCGGTCGTGGACGCGCGGCCGAGGGCGTGATGCCGACCGTTCCGGTGTCGCGCCGGGCCGGAGTGGCGGCGGCCTCGGTCTTTGTTCTGCTTCTGGCAGGACTGCCGCTGCTTGCCGGCATGGGGCAGGGCTTCGCGCTGATCGACAGCTTCTATCGCGCCGGATCGCTGGTTTTCGGCGGCGGCCATGTGGTGCTGCCGCTGCTTCAAGCGGAAACGGTCGCGCCCGGCTGGGTCAGCGAGGATGCCTTCCTTGCGGGCTACGGCGCCGCGCAGGCGGTGCCGGGGCCGCTGTTCACCTTTGCCGCATGGCTGGGCGCGGTCATGGAGCCGGAGCCGAACGGCATCCCCGGCGCGATCATCGCGCTTCTGGCGCTGTTCCTGCCGGGCTTCCTGCTGCTGATCGCGGCGCTGCCCTTCTGGGACCGGCTGCGCCAGCGGCGCCGGGCGCAATCGGCGATGCAGGGGGCGAATGCGGCGGTGGTCGGCATCCTCGGCGCAGCCCTTTATGACCCGGTCTTCACCAGCGCGATCGGCAACCGCGCCGATTTCGCACTGGCACTGGCCTGCTTCGTCGCGCTGGTGGCCTGGAAGGCGCCGCCTTGGGTCGTCGTCATTGCGGGCGCAATCGGCGGCACGCTTCTGGTGGCCTGAAGGTGCTGGCCTTCCGGCGCGGGGCATGGTCTGACTGCCGCCTGCGCCGACAAGGGGCCGCCATGTCCGATCTGCCCGACCTTCTGCTTGCCGATCCGCTTGAGGCGCTGGTGCCCGGCGCGGTGCTGGCCATCCTCACCGGCGTCGAGGGGCCGCATTACCGCCGCCCCGGCACCGTCATGGCCTTCCTGCCGGACGGGACCCGCGTCGGCCAGATCACCTCGGGCTGCATCGAGGGCGACCTTGCCATTCACGCCGAAAGGGCCGCAACCGATGGCCACTCGCGCCGGTTGCGCTATGGCGAGGGCTCGCCCTTCGTCGATCTGCGCCTGCCCTGCGGCGGCGGCATCGACATCGCGCTTGTGCCGCTGGCCGATGTCTCGGCGGTGCGGCAGGCGGTTGCCCTGCGCACGGCGCGGCAGCCCTCGTGGCTGCTGATCGACCCGGAACGCGCCACCGTCACCTTGACCGACGCCCCGGCGCCCCATTGCATCACCCTGCCGCTGCGCCCGCCCCTGCGGATCGAGGCCGCAGGCAGCGGGGTCGAGGCCGCGGGCTTCGCCGCGCTCGCCCATGCCGCGGGCTACCCGGTGCGGCTGCTGTCGCCCGACGAATCCACCCGCGCCGCCGCGCAGGCCCGCGGGGTCGAGGCCCGCGCGCTTTCGCCCTTGGCCACCGATGAATGGACAGCCGTGGTCCTGTTCTTCCACGACCACGAGATCGAGCCGCCCATCATCGCCGAGGCACTGTCCGGCCCCGCCTTCTACATCGGCGCCCAGGGCAGCCTGCGCGCCCACAATGCCCGCCGCGCCGCGCTGGCGGAACTCGGCGTTTCGGAAAAGGAAATGGCCCGCCTGCGCGGACCCATCGGCGTCATCCGCTCGGCCCGCGATCCCAAGGTGCTGGCGCTGTCGGTGCTGGCCGAGATCGTGGCCGAGGACGCTGCCCGCACCGCTCAGGCGCTCATGCCCAGTCCCACGGCACGGTGAACTCTCCCAGCTTGCGTTTTACAGCGGCCTCGTCCGTCTTCGGACCCTTCGCGATGCGGGCGGTCAGGCCCCTCCTGCGGTCCTCGACCACCTCGGCGACCGAGGCGCCGGTCCCTTCCAGTGCCGCCGACAGCACGCGGGTGATGGCAAGCTTGCGCAGCGCGGGCTTGAAGACCTTGCCCACCGCCGTGGTCGGAAGCTCGGGCAGGATCTCGACATGCTTGGGAATGGCGGCCCGTTCGTGGATATGCGTCTTGGCATGCCCGCTCAGGGCATCGACGCCGACAGTCGCGCCATCGCGAAGCTGGACATAGACGCAGGGCAGTTCGCCCGCGAAGCCGTCGGGCTGGCCGATGGCGGCCGCGCCGACCACGTCGGGATGGGACAGCATCCCTTCCTCGATCACCGCCGGGTCGATGTTGTGGCCGCCCCGGATGATCAGGTCCTTGGCCCGGCCCGTGATCCACAGGTAGCCGTCCGCGTCGATCCGGCCCAAGTCGCCCGTCCGCAGGAAGCGGCCTTCCGCGAAAAGGTCGCGGTTCTTGTCCGTCTCGGTATAGGTCGAGCCTTCGATGACGCCGGGGTTGGCCACGCAGATCTCGCCCACCTCGTCGGTGCCGCAATCCTCATACCCCCCTTGGGTCGCGCGCAGGATGCGCACATGGGTGTAAGGCAGGGGGATGCCGACCGATCCCACCTTCTTCAGCCCGTCCACCGGGTTGCAGCTGACAAGGCAGGTGGCCTCGGTCAGCCCGTAGCCTTCGGCGATCTCGACCCCCGTGGCCTGCTTGAAGCGGTTGTAAAGCTCGACCGGCAGCGCGGCCGAGCCGGAAATTGCGGTCCGCAGGCTGGACACGTCGGCGTTGACGGGACGCTGCATCAGGGCGGCGATCGCGGTCGGCACGGTGATGAGGAAAGTCGCCTGCCAGCGTTCGACCAGCTTCCAGAAATTGTCCATCACGCCCTCGCCGCGGTAACCGGCGGGCGTCGGCATCACCATGGACGCGCCCGAATGGATGCAGGACATCAGGATCGGATAGGCCGCGAAGACATGGAACAGCGGCAGCGGGCACATCAGCACGTCGTTTTCGTCAAACAGCAACGAGCCGCCCAGGAAGCCGTTGTAAATCATTCCCGAATACTTGTGCTGGGCGATCTTGGGCATCCCGGTGGTGCCGCCGGTGTGGAAATAGGCGGCGATCCGGTCGGCCTGCACATCCTCGAACATCAGCCGGTCATGCGGCTGGGCCGAGGCGCAACCCTCGAAATCCAGAACCCGCGCCTTGTGCCGGACGACCACGCGCGGGCGCAGGAAGCGGACGAGGAACCGCTTGAGCCCGGAAAGATTGCCTGCCAGATCGACCTGCAGCACGGTTTCGACATTCGGCGCCAGTTCCAGCGCCGCCGCCGCCTTCTGGGCCACGTCCGACCGGGGCATCGACTTCAGCGTGACCAGCACCTTGGCGTTTGTTTCGCGCAGGATGCTGGCGATCTGCTCGGGTTCCAGCAGCGGATTGATCGGGCTGACGATCCCCGCCGTCGCGCCCGCCACCAGCACCACCGGCGTTTCCAGGCAGTTCGGCAGCAGGTAGGCGACGGTATCGCCGGGGCCGATGCCCAGGCTACGGAACAAGTTCGCCGTCTCGGTCACCCGCTCGTGGAACTCGGTCCAGTTCAGGGTGCAGGCCCGGCTGCGCGGGTCCGAGAAAAGCTGGAAGGCCAGCGCCGGGCGCAACGGGTGGCGTTCGCGCGTCCCTGACAGGAAGCCGTAGATCGTCTTCGGCAGCGGCCGGTCCGCATAGGGCATCTCGGTCTCGATCCGGTCCCGGTCGGCAATGCTGACAAAGCGCGACATCGGCTCTCCCCCTTCCGCAGTTTCGCACACCGACCATGGGCCGAAACCTGCCGAGGCGGCAAGTTTTCAGCGGCGGGAAGGCGCGTGAACGCGGCGTCATCGGGCCTTTGTTCAAAGGCTGCACAATCCCAAGTTGAAGAATCAATGTCGGCATGTCTTCGTGGCTGTGAATCTCACCCGCACGTATTCCAGTCAACCGGAAGGCAGACATGAAGAAAATGATCCTGACACTGGCGGCTGCTCTGCTTCCTGCGGTTGCATGGGCCGATCCCGTCCAGATCCGGGCCTCGGCCCCCGGCCCCGCGCAATGCGCTGCCACCAGCCCCAACGAGAATGCCGCGGCGGCCAAGGCCACCAGCCGGCAGCGGGCCGCCGGCCGGCTTCCGGCCCTGCGCCCGAACGAGAAACTCGCCCGCGCCGCTGCGCAACATGCCTGCGACATGGCCCGGCGCGGGGTGATGGCGCATGGCGGCAGCCGCTCAACGGGCCCGTCCCAGCGGGTGAAGGGCGCGGGCTACCGTCCACAGATCACGGCCGAGAACATCGCCGCCGGTCCCTTCGACCTTGCCACGGTTCTTGCAAGCTGGAACGCCTCGCCGGGGCATCTGGGCAACATCATGCTGCCGCAGGTGCGTGATTTCGGCATCGGCCGCGCGGTGGGCTCGGACGGGCGGACGGTGTTCTGGACCGCCGTCTACGCCGCGCCGAGCTGACGGCGGCCAAGCGGCTTGTGAAGACGCGTCATGCCAAGGGCGGTCACGACCAGATGCCCGGCCCGCCCAGGATGCGCGACGCGGCTTCCAGATCACAGACTGGCCGGGCCGGCGGCTTGCAGACCACGTAAAGATTGTTGGTCCACGCGATGCCCGAACGCTGATGGCACGAGATGATGTCATACCCCGCCAGCGCCAGCATCTTCAGGAAAAGCTCCCGCGTCGGTTCCCATCCCAGAAGGGGACTGGGGTTTTCCGCGTATTTCCGCTTCCGGTTGGTCATGGTGAGGTCTGGAAGATCGATGGCCTGGGTCGAGACGACATGAAGCGCGCCTCCGCAGCCTGCGGCATAATCAAGAAACAGTTGCGGGTGCCGGAAGTGATAGACCAGCCCCAGCCACAGGGTCACGTCCCTGCGGTCCATCCTGTGCACGTCGAATGCGCTGCCATTGACCGCCTGAACCGGCAGGACGCGGCGGGACTCCAGATACAGTTCGGCCTGCCGGTGGTAGCGTTCGCCTTTCTCCAGCAGGGTGACGCTGGATGCGCCAAGCTCGGCCAGTCCGATGCCGATTCCACCGGCGTTCGACCCCACATCCGGCAGCGACTTGCCTGCGATGGCGCCGGGTATCCAGCCGGCGATCTCTGCGCCCTGCTGCCGGGGATGCCATCGTCCCGACGAGAGGAGGCCGTTTCCGAAATCCAGCGTCTGGAACCAGGGACCGAGATCCGTGATGCGCTGTGCCATGGACATATTTATTCTCCGGTAATCTGCGAGGATTCCCAGGGGCAGTCCTTGCCCGCCAAGAATCTGCCTGAAAAGTGGTTTGTCCGAAGCTCAGGGATGTCTGCTCGGGACCGTCAACGGGTTCGCACAGGGTCCGGCGGGCTGAACAGCTTGCGCCCATACGGGAAAGCATGAGGGTTCCTGTGGCGAGAACTGCGCAGGCATCCCGGTCGCGCTGTTTTCCACGGCCACAAAGCCCTGTCGGAACAGCGCATAGCGACCCGTTCCCTGTTCATCCCGGCCGGATAAGGATGCCCGCCTGCGGGCGGCCCCGCTGGTTTCCGGCCGCCTGAGAGTTCCCGCGCGGAAGACGCCGCATCCCGGCTGCGCAGAGATGCGAAAGCGCTGGTCCATCCATCTGGACGAACCGGTGCCATGTTCGACATGGAGCGCAACGGCCCGCGAGGACGGCTGTTCTGCGGCAGGTGCTGGCAATGCGGGGACCGCGAGACGGCGCTGGCCTGCCTGCACGGGAGGCCCCGCCAATGAGCGGGTGTCCTGTTCGGATGGCGACCGTCCCTCCCGGCCCGGTGCTGCACCTGTGGCGGGACGGCCGCGAACTGGCGACCATGCCGCTTGTGCCCAGCGTTGCCTTGCGGCTGGCGTCTGACCTTCTGCGCGCCGTGATGCCGAACCATGACGGCGAAACGAAGGCACCATGACCGACAAGCTGCCGACTGCGGCCCAGGACAAAGCGCCGGTATCGCTGCGCGCAATGAGGCACTGGCAGGTGGGCTGCTGAACCAGATTGCCGTTCCGGGGTCGCACGGCAGGCGCAGCGATGAAGCCGCGTCCAACTTTGCGCTGGGCTTTGTGGACAGCATGGAGCCGAGGAGCACAGTCGAGACCCTGTTGCTGGCGCATATGGCGGCAACCCATCAGGCCACGATGATGCCGGCCCGCCGCCCGAACCATGTGGAAACCATCCCGCAACAGGACGCCGCCGAACGCGCCCTGAACAAGCTGGCCCGCACCTATGCCGCCCA
>NZ_JAUNPC010000055.1:0-1644 GCF_030536915.1 Paracoccus sp. (in: a-proteobacteria) | reverse complement strand
GTCATTCGGCGGGGTGATGCCGCGCGCTGGGCTTGTCGAGGGCCTTTTCTTCCCGGCGCAGCACAAGGACGCCGATCCCTGCGACCGCAAGGGCGATGACGGGAACGATGAACTCGAACAGTGTCATTCCTGCACCTCTTTCCGCATCCTGCCCAGAATATAGTGGGAAACGCCGTGCATTGCGAGTCCGGTTCCCGTCCACCACGCCGTTGCCCATGATGCATTGAACAGGCTGTCCGCCAGCGGGCGCAGCACGGCAAAGCCGATCATGCCGATGCCCAGCGCGTTGATGAACCCCGCAAACAGCTTCACCCGCTCGTTATAGGCCGCCAGCGCGTCGCGTTCCGTCACCATGCAACCCCTCCTTGCACCGCCCATGTGCGCCCGCTCATATACCCCGGCCAACCAAGGGGACGCCATGACGCCACACGCCTTCATCGCCAAGTGGCGCAATGTCGAACTCAAGGAACGCAGCGCGGCGCAGGCGCATTTCCTGGACCTCTGCCGCCTGCTGGGCATTGACGACCCGGTGACGGCGGACCCTAGGGGCGACTGGTTCACCTTCGAGAAGGGGGCGACCAAGACCAGCGGCGGCGAAGGCTGGGCGGACGTGTGGCGGCGCGGCTGCTTTGCCTGGGAATACAAGGGCAAGCGGAAAGACCTGAAGGCCGCCTTTGCCCAGCTTCAGCAATATGCCGTGGCGCTGGAGAACCCGCCGCTGCTGATCGTGTCCGACATGGACCGCATCCAGCTTCACACCAACTGGACGAACACCGTCCAGCAGGTCCATGACATCGCCCTGGACGAGCTGGCCGACGCGGCGAAACGCGACCTGCTGAAAGCCGCCTTCACCGACCCCGAGCGGCTGCGCCCGGCCAAGACCCGGCAGGGGCTGACCGAGGAAGCCGCCGGCCGCTTTGCCGCCCTTGCCATGAACCTGCGCCGCCGGGGGCACGAGGCCCACGCTGTCGCGCATTTCGTCAATCGGCTGATCTTCTGCCTGTTCGCCGAGGACGTGAACCTGCTGCCCGACCGCATGTTCCAGCGGATGATCGAACATGCCCAGCGTCAGCCCCGGATGTTCCAGACCCATGCCGCGACCCTGTTTGCCGCGATGCAGTCGGGCGGCATGGTCGGCTTTGAACAGGTGGAATGGTTCAACGGCGGGCTGTTCGACCATGCCGAGGCCCTGCCGCTGGAAGCCGACGACGTGAACGAGCTGCTTGCGGCGTCCCGGCTGGACTGGTCGGAGATCGACCCCTCGATCATGGGCACGCTGTTCGAACGCGGCCTTGACCCCGACAAGCGCAGCCAGCTTGGCGCGCATTACACCGACCGCGACAAGATCATGCAGATTGTCGAGCCGGTCATCATCCGCCCCCTGCTGGCCGAATGGGACGCCGCGCAGGCGCAAATCCGCGCCGCCCTGGACAAGGCCGCAGCGGCACGCAGTCCCGCCGCCCGCACCCGCGCCCACAAGGAAGCCGAAGCGTTCAAGGAAGCCTTCCTTGAACGGCTGGCGGGCTTCCGGGTGCTGGATCCGGCCTGTGGGTCGGGAAACTTCCTGTATCTGGCGCTCTTGTCGCTCAAGGACCTGGAACACCGCGTCAACCTGGATGCCGAGGCGATGGGCCTGCCGCGCGG
>NZ_JAUNPC010000054.1 GCF_030536915.1 Paracoccus sp. (in: a-proteobacteria) | reverse complement strand
TTCAAGGCGATCCGCGACGAGACGCCGCCGCCGGTGGATGACGAGACGGAAGACCTGCACGGCACCTCGCAAGGGGCGGTCGCGGCGGTCGAGGAATGGGACCCCTTCGAGGACGAGGAGTGAGACGATGAAGAACCCCTTCGGAGGGATCGGCGACCTGGGCAAGATGATGGCCGCGGCCCGCGACATGCAGGGCAAAGTCGAGGAGTTCCAGAAGACGCTGGAAGCCCTGACCGTCACCGGAGAGGCGGGCGCGGGCCTTGTCCGCGTCACGGCCAATGCCAAGGGCGAGCTGAAGGGGCTGGAGATCGACCCGTCCATCTTCGTGCCGTCGGAAAAGCAGGTGGTCGAGGACCTGATCCTCGCCGCGATCAAGGACGCGCAGGAAAAGGCCATGGCGCGGGCGCAGTCCGAGGGACAGCGGCTTGCGGGCGACATGGGCCTGCCGCCGGGCATGAAGCTGCCCTTCTGACGTGGCCGAGGGCAGCGACGACATCCAGGCGCTGATCGCCCAGATCGCGCGTCTGCCTGGCCTTGGCCCGCGCTCGGCCCGCCGCGTCGTGCTGGCGCTGATCCGGCGGCGCACCGGCCAGATGGCGCAATTGGCGCAACTGATGGCGACGGTGGCCGAGCAGTCCCGCGAATGCACCCGCTGCGGCAACATCGGCGAATCCGACCTTTGCCCCATCTGCGCCGACCCCAGGCGCGCCAACGGCGAGCTTTGCGTGGTCGAGGACGTGGCCGACCTTTGGGCGCTGGAACGCGGCCGCGCCTTCCGGGGGCGCTATCACGTCCTCGGCGGAACGCTGTCGGCGCTGGACGAGGTGGGGCCGGACCAACTCGGCATCCCCCGCCTGATCGGGCGGGTGGGCGAGGAAGCCATCTCCGAGGTGATCCTTGCGCTCAACGCTACGGTCGAGGGCCAGACAACGGCGCACTATATCGCCGAGGCGCTGGAAGGCACCGGCGTCACCGTCACCGGCTTGGCGCAGGGCGTGCCCATCGGGGGAGAACTGGATTACCTTGACGACGGCACCATCAGCGCGGCGCTGCGCGCAAGACGGCGGCTGTAGGGTGCGTGCTCTACACGCACCATGCCCCCGCGCGACAAAACGGTGCGTGGAAACCACGCACCTTTCGAGTGCCCCACCTCAGCGGAGGAAAGCTTGACCATCCCCTTCATCAGCCCAGCCATGCAGGTCGAGCCGGACTGGACCGACTACAACGGCCACCTGAACATGGCCTATTACCACCTGCTGTTCGACCGCGCGGTGGATGCGGCGCTGGTGCCATTAGGACTAGGGGCAGAGGTCGCGGCGGCCACGGGGTCCTCGGTCTTCACCGCGCAGGCGCAGGTGCACTATCTGCGCGAGCTTCACGCGGGCGACCGCGTGACCGTGGAAACAAGGCTGATCGCGCACGACACGAAGCGCCTGCACTATATCCAGACCATGCGCCGGGTCGGAGAGGACGAGCCCGCCGCCATCAGCGAGAACCTGATCCTGCATGTCGACCTGACCACCCGCCGTGTTGCCCCCTTTCCGCCCGAGGTGCTGGCGCGGATCGCGGAAGCGGTGGCGGCCCATTCGGACCTGCCGCTGCCTCGGCAGGCGGGACGCCGCGTCGGGTTGCGGCGGGATTGACATGAAAAAGGGGCGCGCGGGTTTCCCCGCACCGCCCCCCGATGCCTTGCCTGATGGAATCAGGCGTCCAGCTTCTTGACCTCTTCGGCTTCCAGCGTCGTGCCGGCCGATTTCGAGATCTCGATCTTGCGCGGCTTCAGCGCCTCGGGCACCTCGCGCACCAGTTCGATGTGCAGCATGCCGTCGACGTGGCTCGCGCCCGTCACGCGGACATGGTCGGCCAGCGCGAACTTGCGCTCGAAGGCGCGGGTCGCGATGCCGCGGTGCAGGAAGGTCTTGCCCTCGTCTTCCTCGGCCTTGCGGGCGGAAACGATGACGGCGCCTTCCTTCATCTCGACCGACAGGTCGTCCGCGGAAAAGCCCGCGACGGCGATCGAGATGCGGTAGGCGTTCTCGCCCGTCTTCTCGATGTTGTACGGAGGATAGGTGGGCGTGGTGATGTCGGCGGCAAGCGCGCGATCCATCAGGTCGGCGATGCGGTCAAAGCCGATCGACGCACGATACAGCGGGGTCAGGTCCATAGTGCTACGCATGGGTCGCATCCTTTTCAGCGATGTGAACGGTTGTGCCCCCCGGAAACCGGGCAGGCGGTTCGCCGGCGCCATCTGGCCCTCCGGCTACACTGAATCTGGTAAGCGGCTCCGCCCCTGTCAAGGGGTCGTTCAGGTCGAGGACACGCCCTTCGGGGCCCAGATCGCGGGGTCCGCAAGCTCGATGGAATTGCCCGCCGGGTCGCGGAAATAAAGGGACCGGCGGCCGTTCGGCCACAGGAAATCCGCCTCGATCCCGATGCCGTGGTTTTCCAGATGCGCGCGCCAGCCGTCCAGCGCCTCGGGGGCGACGGCAAGGCAGGCGTGGCCGGGGCCGCGCGCCCCATGCGGGGGCACGGGCTGGTCGGCGCCGGGCTTGGGCGGCATCTCGGTCGCATCGGGGTTGAAGACCAGCAGCACCTGCGGGTGCGGCTGGTCGGCGGTGCGGAAGAAGACATGGCGGCCGGGGACGCTCACGATCTCCTCCAGCCCCATGATCTCGGTCCAGAACATCCGCGCCGCATCAAGGTCGTCGGCATAGAGCGCCGTTTCCAGCGTGCCCAGCAGCGGCGGGATGGTCATGCGGCATGCTCCAGTTCGGTCAGCGCGGCGGGACGCGGGCCGCCGGTCGCCCAGTCGAGCAGCTCGACGGTGTGGACGATGGGGATGCCGGTGCCCTGCCCGATCTGCATCATGCAGCCGATGTTGCCCGCGGCGATCACCTGCGGACCGGTGGCCTCGATCGTGCGGACCTTGCGGTCGCGCAGGGCGGCGGAGAGTTCCGGCTGCAGTAGATTGTAGGTGCCCGCCGAGCCGCAGCACAGGTGCGAATCCGCCGGGGTCACGACCGTTGCGCCCGCCTGCCCCAGCAGCGTCTTGGGCGCGGCGACGATGCGCTGGCCGTGCTGCAGCGAACAGGCGGCGTGATAGGCGACACGCAGGTTCAGCGGCTGCGTGACAGGCGGCAGGTCGTGGCTGTCGAGGAACTCGGTGACGTCGCGGGCGAGGCTCGCCACGCGTTCGGCCCCCGCCCGGTCGGGGGCATGGGCGAAGAGGTGGCCGTAGTCCTTGACCACTGTGCCGCAGCCAGAGGTGTTGACGATGATCGCGTCCAGCGGCGCCTCGGCGTCGGCGGCAAGGAAGGCGCGGATCGTGCCGCGGGCGGTTTCCCGCGCCTGATCGTCGCGGCCCATGTGATGGGTCAGCGCGCCGCAGCAGCCGAGATCGCGCGGGATCACGACCTCGCAGCCCGCGCGGCGCAGCAGGCGGATGGTGGCGTCGTTGATGTCGGCATTCAGCGCCTTCTGGGCGCAGCCGGTCAGGATGGCGACTCGCGCGCGTTTCGGGCCGATGGGGGCGTAGGTCGCGCCCCTGTCGTCGTGGGTGGGGCCGACGATGCGGGGCGGCGCCATCTCGAGCATCGCGCGCAACCGGCGGTCGGGCATCAGCCGCGCGAAAGGCTTTGCCAGCTTCGCGCCCACCAGCGCCATGCGGAAGCGGCCGGGATAGGGAAGCACCCAGGCCAGAACCGAGCGTAGCGCCCGGTCGCGCCACGGGCGGCGATAGGTCTTTTCGACATGGACCCGCGCATGGTCGATCAGGTGCATGTAGTCCACGCCCGAGGGGCAGGTCGTCATGCAGGCGAGGCAGGACAGGCAGCGGTCGAGGTGCAGCGTGGTCTTTTCATCCGCCGGACGGCCGGATTCCAGCATGTCCTTGATGAGATAGATGCGCCCGCGCGGGCTGTCGAGTTCGTCGCCCAGCACCTGATAGGTCGGGCAGGTCGCCGTGCAGAAGCCGCAATGGACGCAGGTCCGCAGGATCTTGTTGGCGGTGGCGATGCCGGGGTCAGCCAACTGTTCAGGGGTGAAGTTCGTCTGCATCTCAGGCCACCGTCAGTTCGGGTGCGGCGAAGATCCCGCGCGGGTCGAAGCGTTCGCGCAACCCGTCCTCGATCCGCCGGGTAACGGGATCGGGTGGGGGCAGCGGGCCGCGATGCGCGCCCTGCAGGCAGAGGGCGCGGGCGCCTTGCGGCAGCGCGGGACGGGTGTTCGGGGGAAGGGACAGGACGATCAGCGAACCGCCCCAGTCGAGTGCCAGAGGCGTGGCATCGGGGTTGATGGTCAGGATCGAAGCAACCTGCGAAGGGCGGCAGGCGATGCGCCAGATTTCGGTTGGGGGCTTTGCCCCCTCGCCCCCCAGGATATTTGGGCAAAGAAGAAGCCAAGGGTCGTCCTCGCGGCGCTGGACCTCGCCGAAGGCGGAAAGGCGGGCGGTGAGGGTGTCGGCGCGCAGCCTGACCGAGCCTTCGAGGCCTTCGATGCGGATCAGCGCGCCGTGATCCGGCAGCCAGGCGGCGCCGGTCACGTCCCAGGGGCCGGTCAGCGCAGCGGTGAGCGGGGGGATTGCCGCAGCGGCGTCCAGACCGGGCAGGGCCAGCGTCAGGCTTGCGGGCGGGATCGGCTGGGTCTTGAGGCTGACCTCGGTCAGGACGCCAAGGGTGCCGCGGCTGCCGGCCATCAGCTTCACAAGGTCGTAGCCGGTGACGTTCTTCATCACCCGGCCGCCATTGCTGACAATCTCGCCGCTGCCATCAACGAAGCGGACGCCCAGCAGGCTGTCCCGCGCCGCGCCGTCCTTGACCCGCCGCGGGCCGCTCGCGTTCGCCGCGATGACGCCGCCGATGGTCGAGCCCTCGGCAGGCGGCGGCTCAAAGGAAAGGCGCTGGCGTTCCGAGGCCAGCAGCGCCTCGATTTCCGCCAGGGGAGTTCCGGCGCGGGCGACCAGCGTCAGGGCGGCGGGTTCATAGAGCGTGATGCCGGTCAGCGCGGCGGTCGAAAGCCGCGTCCCCTGCCCCTCGCCCGGCAGCAGGCGGGTGCCGCCGCCGACGATGGACAGCGGACTGCGGGCGGCGCGGATCATCCCGGCCAGTTCTGCTTCGGCTTCAGGCCGCATTGCGGCGGGCCTCTCGACGGGATTCGGACACTTCCAGCGGGAAGACCTTGGCCGCGTTCAGCAGCCAGCGGGGGTCGAAGGCGTCCTTGACGCGCATCTGCGCCTCCATGTCGGCATCGGTGAACTGCGCGGTCATCAGGTCGCGCTTTTCGACACCCACGCCATGTTCGCCGGTCAGGCAGCCGCCGACCTCGACGCAGAGGCGCAGGATGTCGGCGCCGAGGGCCTCGACCCGCTCGAGGTCGCCGGGGCGGTTGGCGTCGAAGATGATCAGGGGGTGCATGTTGCCGTCGCCCGCGTGGAAGACGTTGGCGACCGGCAGGCCCGCCGCCTCGGACATCTCGGCGATGCCGCGCAGCACCCTGGGCAGGGCCGAGACGGGGATCGTCCCGTCCAGGCACATGTAGTCGCCCATCTGCCCCATCGCGCCAAAGGCCGACTTGCGGCCCAGCCAGATGCGGCGGGATTCATCCTCGGACCTGCTTTCGCGGAACTCGACGGGGTGAAAACGCTCCGCAATCTCGCGGATCAGAGCCAGTTGCTCGTCGATCTCGGGGGGCGTGCCCTCGACCTCGACGATCAGCAGGGCCTCGCAGTCGGGATAGCCGGGACGGGCGAAGTTCTCGGTGGCCACAATGCAGGGGCGGTCCATGAACTCGATGGCAACCGGCAGGATGCCCGCACGGATGATCGCCGCGACGCAGGCGCCGGCAGTTTCCGAGGCATCGAAGCCGATCAGCACGGGCCGTGCGCCGGCGGGCTTGGGCAGAATGCGCAGCGTGGCCTCGGTCACGACGCCAAGCTGGCCCTCGGCCCCACAGACGACGCCCAGCAGGTCGAGGCCCGCGCCTTCGCCCATCGGCCCGCCCAGTTCCACGATGCTGCCGTCCATCATCACCATCGTCACGCCCAGCAGGTTGTTGGTCGTGACCCCGTATTTCAGGCAATGCGCCCCGCCCGAGTTCATGCCGATGTTGCCGCCGATGGCGCAGGCCAGCTGGCTGGAGGGATCGGGCGCATAGAAGAACCCGGCCTCGTCCACGAAGGTGGACACGGACAGGTTCGTCCGTCCCGCCTGCACCCGGATCAGCCGGTCGCCGTAATCGACCTCGAGAACCGCGTTCATCCGGGCAAGGCCCAGAACCACCGCGTCGGCCGTGGGCATCGAGCCGCCCGCAAGGCTGGTGCCCGCGCCGCGCGGGACGACCGGGACGCGCTCCTCATGGCAGACGCGCAGGATGGCGGCGACCTCCTCGGTCGTGGTGGGCAGGGCCACGGCCAAGGGCGGGCAGCGGTAGGCGGACAGCGCGTCGCATTCATAGGCCCGCGCCTCGACAGGGTCGTCGATGACGGTGCCCGCGCCGATGACCGCGCGCAACCGGGTGACGATCGCCTCGCGGCGGGCGATCACGCCAGCGTCCGGGATGGGCATTCGCATGATTCAACCTCCTGCGACGAAGCAGGCGGCTTCGTCCTTGAGCATCGCGCGGGGCTTGCAAGCGCCGGTCCCCGCATCGTCAGCCAGAGCCGCCCGCCACGCATTGGCCCGCTTTTCCCCTTCGAAGCCCCCGGTCATCCTCGACGGGCCGATGCGGCGGGTGTCACCGGGAAAATCGCCATGGATCGCATACGGGGCGGCCATCCTGTTCCTCTTTCCTGTCCTTGCCCAGATAGTCACCGACCGACGCGCTGGCAACCGCCGCAGGCCCGGCCTATCGTTCACCCAACCGATCCGAGGAACACCCGTGATCCACCTGCCCCTGACCCTGACGCCCCTTGACCTTCTGGCGCTGGTCCTGCTGGCGGTCGCCTGGTTCGGCCTGGCGCGGGTGATCGAGCATCCGCCCGCGCGGCTTCCCTCCGTCTCGGTCCTGATGACGACCTATCGCCGCGACTGGATGCGCCAACTGGTCGCCCGCGATTCACGCATCTTCGACGGGAACATCCTGACAAGCCTGCGCGAAGGCACGTCCTTCTTCGCCTCGGCCTGCATGATCGCCATCGGCGGCGGGCTGGCCCTGATCGGGAACACCGATCCCCTGGCCGGGATCGCCCGCGACCTGGACGCGGGCGAGATCCCCGAGATGCTGTGGCGGCTGAAAATACTGCTGGTGCTGCTGTTCGTGGCGAACGCATTTCTCAAGTTCGTCTGGGCGCACCGGCTGTTCGGCTATTGCGCGATCATGATGGCCGCCGTCCCGAACGACCCCGACCTGCCGGAAACCGAAGCCCGCGCCATGGCCGCCGCGCAGGTCAACATCCAAGCGGCGCGCAACTTCAACATCGGGCTGCGGGCGGTCTATTTCGCCCTCGGCGCCGTCGGCTGGCTGGCGGGCGCCTGGGGGTTGATGCTGGGCACGATGGTGGTGACCAGCATCACGCTGCGGCGCGAATTCGCCTCGGGCTCGCGCCGGGCGATCGTCGCGGACCTGGGGCTGCGCGACTAGGCCTGCCAGCGCGGCTTGCGCTTGGCGAAGAAGGCCTCGATGCCATGGGGGGCCTCGTCGTCCTCCCACACGGCGATCAGCGCGTCCACGGACATGTCGATGATCCCGCGGTCGATCCGCGGGCCCAGCGCGCGGGTCAGGCGCTTGGCGGCGGCCACCGCCTTGGGCGCGGTCTGCAGGTAGGGCGCCACCTCGTCCTCGATGGCGGCGTCAAGGTCCTCGGGGTCCACGGCATAGGCGAGCAGGTTCAGCGCCTCGGCCTCGGCTGCGTCGAAGATGCGGCCGGACATGAAGACGCGGCGGGCCTTGTCCTCGCCCATCCGCGCGACGACATAGGGGCCGATGGTTGCGGGGATCAGGCCGAGCTTCGTTTCCGTCAGACCGAACCTGGCCGTGCGCGCGCCCACCGCCACGTCGCAGACCGACATCATGCCGACGCCGCCGCCAAAGGCGTTGCCGTGGACACGACCGATCAGGGGCTTGGGCAGTTCGTTCAGCGCATTCAGCATCAGCGCCAGTTCCGCCGCGCCCTGCCGCCGGGTTGCCGCATCGGCGGCCATCTGGTCCTGCATCCAGCCAAGGTCGCCGCCGGCGCAGAAGCTTTTCCCCTCGGCGGCAAGGACGACCACGCGGATCGAGGGGTCAGCGCCAAGCCGTTCTGCAGCCTGCGTCAGTTCGGCGATCATCTGCGCCGAAAGCGCGTTGTGCTTGTCGGGCCGCGCGAGCCACAGGGTGGCGACGCCGCGGGCGTCCGTGTCGATGCGGATCGTGTCCATTCCTGTCTCCCGTTTGTCGCGGCCTCTTGGGCGGTGCGTGCAGAGCACGCACCCTACGGCGCCTGTTGTCTGTGCCCGCGAATGTATCTGCACGTCCCGTCCTTACCCGCGCATCCCCTGCGCCATCGCCGCGGCCTGCCGCAGCACATCCATGTCGAGGCCCGTCTCGAAGCCCCGCGCCGCCAGATGCGCGGCCACCTTCTCGGTCGCGACGTTCCCCGCCGCGCCCGGCGCATAAGGGCAACCGCCAAGCCCCCCCACGGCCGCGTCGAAGACCCGCAATCCGCGGGCAAGGCTCGCGTCGATGTTCTGCAGCGCCCGGCCGGCCGTGTCGTGATAATGGCCCGCAAGCCGCCCGGGCGGCAGTTCGTCCAGAACGGCCCGCAGCATCGCGTCCACCGCCTCGGGCGTGGCGCGGCCCAGCGTGTCGCTGGGCACGACCTCGTGGCAGCCGAGATCGCGCAGCGCCGCCACCACCCGCGCGACATTGCCGGGCGGGGTCGGGCCGTCGAAGGGGCAGTCGGTCGCCACGCTGACATAGCCGCGCAGGGGGATGCCGTCGGCGCGGGCGGCCTCGGCCACCGGGGCAAAGCGTTCCAGGCTTTCGGCGATGCTGCAGTTGAGGTTCGCCTTCGAGAAGCCTTCCGAGGCGCTGGCGAAGATCGCCACCATGTCCGCGCGGGCGGCCCGGGCCCCTTGGTAGCCCTTGAGGTTCGGGGTCAGCGCGGCATAGGCGACCCCCGGCTGGCGCGTGATCCCGGCCAGCACCTCGGCGGCGTCGGCCATCTGCGGGACCCATCTGGGGCTGACGAAGCTTGTCACCTCGATCCGGCGGAAGCCTGCGCGGGACAGCAGGTCCACCAGCGCGATCTTGTCGCCCGCGGGGATCAGGCGCTTTTCGTTCTGCAGCCCGTCCCGCGGGCCCATTTCGAAGATCTCGACGGATTCAGGCATCGGGCAACTCGTAGAAGTCGCGGTCGTAAAGCACAACCTCGCCGTCCTTCGGCAAGGCGCGCTGGAAGGCGGGCCGTTCGGCGCAGCGGTCGGCATAGGCCTGCAAGGCAGGCGACAGGGGCACGAAGCGGCGGGCGGTCCAGACCGACCAGCCGACGGCGCAATCGACGCCCGAGAAGCCCCCGGCCATCAGCCAGTCCTGCCCCTCGACCGTCTGTTCCACCAGGCGCAGCGTGCGGGTCAGCCGCGCGGTTTCCAGCTTCATCACCGTGAGAGATCGCGTCGAGGGATCGCGCAGCATCAGGTGACTTTGCGTCAGGTTCGCGATGTGCTGGCCGATGGTTTCCGCGAAATGCAGCCAGTCGAGCCAGCCGAGCCGCCCCTCCTCACCCGGCGCACGTCCCAGATGCGGGCCGCGCGTCTCGCAGAGGTATTCCACCATCGCGCCGGATTCATGGATCACGAAGCCGTCGATCTGCAGCGCGGGAGCGCGGCCGACCGGGTGGATCGCCTCGTATTCGGCCCCGCGCATGTCCTTGGAGCGGAGGTCCATGACGCGCAGGGCGAAGGGCAGTTCAAGCTCGTTCAGCAGCCACAGGACGCGCATGGACCGCGACAGCGGCACGTGCCAGAGGACGATCTCTCCGCTGTCCTGCTTGACCGGGCCGCCCGAGGCAGGTGGCGCGGCGTCGGTGGGCGTGGGTTCGGGCGGGGTCTCAGGCATCCTCGTCCTCCAGCCGGATCAGGGGGGCGCCGGCCTCGACCTGGTCGCCGGCGGCGGCCAGCACCTCGGCCACGGTGCCGTCGCGGGCGGCGGTCAGCGTGTGTTCCATCTTCATCGCCTCCAGCACCGCCAGCCGGTCGCCGGCCGCGACCTTCTGTCCCGCGCTGACGAAGACCGTCTTGACCAGCCCCGGCATGGGCGAGAGCGTGAGGCCACCGCCTGCCGCCTCGGTCTGCCGGTCCAGCGGGTCCTGCGGCATCAGCGTCAGGCTGCGGCCGCCGAAGACGCTGACGCCCGCCGGATGCGTGACGATGCGGGACCGGCGGGGCGCGCCGTTCACCCACCAGCGTTCGCCTTGCCAGAGGACATCATGCGCGGTTCCGTCCAGCGTCACCCGGGCCGCGCCGGGGCCGAGCACCTCGACCATGCCTTCGCCGCCTTCCCAGGTCACGGTGCGCCTGAGCGGTGCCCAGAGGGTGACGCCGCCGCGCACTTCGGGGTCGTGCAGGCCCGCCACGCCAAGCGCGGCGAGTGCGCGGGTTTCGGGCGACGGCTCGGCCTGATCCAGAAGCTGGTCGAGATCGCGGGCGATAAGTCCGGTGTCCACCTCGCCCTTGCGGAAGCCTTCGTGCCGGGTCAGGGCAATCAGGAAGTCGATGTTGGTGACGGTTCCCGCGACCTCGGTATCGACCAGCGCCGCTTCCAGCTTGCTCAGCGCGATGGCGCGAGTTGTTCCCCAGGTGACAACCTTGGCAATCATCGGATCATACCAAGGGCTGATCGTGTCGCCCTGCCGCACGCCGGTTTCGTTGCGGGCGTCATCTGCAAACTTCAGATGCGCCAGCTTGCCGGTCGCTGGCAGGAAGCCCGCGGGAACGTCCTCGGCATAAAGCCGCGCCTCGAAAGCGTGGCCGGCGAAGAACAACGCCTCTCGGCGATTGGGCAGCGGCTCGCCGCTTGCCACGCGCAACTGCCATTCCACCAGATCGACGCCGGTGATGGCCTCGGTGACGGGATGCTCGACCTGCAGGCGGGTGTTCATCTCCATGAACCAGAAGCCGTCGGGGCGCAGACCGCGGCTTCCGTCCACGATGAACTCGATGGTGCCGGCGCCGGCATAGCCGATGGCCTCGGCGGCGCGGACGGCGGCGGCGCCCATCGCGGCGCGGACCTCATCGGTCATGCCGGGGGCCGGGGCTTCCTCGATCACCTTCTGGTGGCGGCGCTGCAGCGAACAGTCGCGTTCGAACAGGTGGACGGCGTTCTTGCCGTCGCCGAAGACCTGCACCTCGATGTGCCGCGGGGCGGTGATGTATTTCTCGATCAGGACGGCGGGGTTGCCGAAGGCGGTCTGCGCCTCGCCCTGCGCGGATGCGAGAGCGGCGGCGAAATCCGCGGGTGCATCGACCTTCCGCATTCCCTTGCCGCCGCCGCCCGCGACGGCCTTGATGAGGACGGGATAGCCTATGCGGTCGGCAGCTTCCGCGAGGAACGTCGGATCCTGGTTCTCGCCGTGGTAGCCGGGGACGACCGGCACGCCCGCCTGTTCCATCAGCGCCTTGGCCGCATCCTTGAGGCCCATGGCGCGGATCGCATCAGCCGAAGGGCCGATGAAGACCAGCCCGGCGGCCGTCACCGCATCCACGAAATCCGGGTTCTCCGACAGGAAGCCATAGCCTGGGTGGATCGCCTGCGCGCCGGTGTCCAACGCAGCCCGGATGATGGCGTCGCCGCGCAGGTAGCTGTCCTTGGGTGCGGGGCCGCCGATATGCACGGCCTCGTCGGCCATCGAGACATGGCGCGCGCCCCGGTCGGCGTCGGAATAGACCGCGACCGTGCCGACGCCGAGCTTGCGGCAGGTGTCGATGACGCGGCAGGCGATCTCGCCCCGGTTGGCGATCAGGATCTTGCTGAACATGCGGGTGCCCTGTGTTGCCGCGCTGCACCGGGGGCTTCGCGCCCCCGGACCCCCGCGGGATATTTGTGCAAAGAAGAAAGATCCGGGATGCTTTGCATCGTTACATCCTGAACACGCCGAAGCGGGTCGGCTCGATGGGCGCGTTGAGGCTGGCGCGCAAGGACAGCGACAGCACGTCGCGGGTCTTGCGCGGGTCCACGATGCCGTCGTCCCAGAGGCGGGCGGAGGCATAGAGAGGGTGGGACTGGCGGTCGAACATCTCGATGGTGGGGCGCTTGAACTCGGCTTCTTCCTCGGCGCTCCAAGTGCCGCCCTTGCGCTCGATCCCCTCGCGGCGGACGGTGGCCAGCACCCCGGCCGCCTGCTCGCCGCCCATGACGCTGATGCGCGAGTTGGGCCAGGTCCAGAGAAAACGCGGGGAATAGGCGCGGCCTGCCATGCCGTAGTTGCCCGCGCCGAAGGAGCCGCCGACCAGCATGGTGATCTTGGGGACCGCGGTCGTCGCCACGGCCGTCACCATCTTGGCGCCGTGGCGGGCAATGCCCTCGTTTTCATATTTCCGGCCGACCATGAAGCCGGTGACGTTCTGCAGGAAGATCAACGGGATCGACCGCTGGCTGCACAGTTCGATGAAATGTGCGCCCTTCTGGGCGGCCTCGGAGAAGATCACGCCGTTGTTGGCGATGATGCCGACCGGGCAGCCCTCGATATGGGCGAAGCCGGTGACCAGCGTCTCGCCGAAGCGCGGCTTGAACTCGTCGAAGCGGCTTCCGTCCACGGTGCGGGCGATGACCTCACGGATGTCGTAAGGCGTCCGCAGATCGGCGGGGACGACGCCGAGGATCTCCTCGGGATCGTAGAGCGGCGCTTCCGGCGACTGCCAGACGACCGTCTGCGGCAGGCGGCGGTTCAGGTGGCTGACGGCGCGTCGGGCGAGCGCCAGCGCGTGGGCGTCATCCTCGGCGAGGTAGTCGGCCACGCCCGACAGGCGCGTGTGGACGTCGCCGCCGCCCAGGTCCTCGGCGCTGACGACCTCTCCGGTCGCGGCCTTCACCAAGGGGGGGCCGGCCAGGAAGATCGTGCCTTGATCGCGGACGATGATGGTCACGTCGGACATGGCGGGGACATAGGCGCCGCCCGCGGTGCAGCTTCCCATGACCACGGCGATCTGGGGGATGCCGCGGGCCGACATCTGCGCCTGGTTGTAGAAGATGCGGCCGAAATGGTCGCGGTCGGGGAAGACCTCATCCTGGTTGGGCAGGTTCGCGCCGCCCGAATCGACCAGATAGACGCAGGGCAGATGGCACTGTTCCGCGATCTCCTGTGCACGGAGGTGCTTCTTGACCGTCATGGGATAGTAGGTGCCGCCCTTCACGGTGGCGTCGTTGGCGACGACCATCACGTCCTGGCCATGCACCCGGCCCACGCCCGCGATCACGCCCGCGCCGGGGGCCGCGCCGTCATACATCTCATGCGCGGCGGTCGCGCCGATCTCAAGGAAGGGCGAGCCGGGGTCGAGCAGGTTCGCCACCCGTTCCCGCGGCGGCATCTTGCCGCGCGAGGTGTGGCGGGCCAGCGCATCCGCGCCGCCGCCCTGGGCTGCGGCATCAGCCGCCTGCCGGACCCCATCCAGCATGGCAAGATGTGCCTGCCGGTTGGTGCGGAAGGCGTCGGACGAGGTCAGGGCCGCCGATTTCAGTTTCATGCCGGATGCTCCTGCAAAGGGGTGCGGCGCGGTGTCGCAGGGACGCACGCGCGGCCGGGGGTTTGATCTGGATCATGTGACGGTCCCGTGATCGGGCGCAGGGCAGCGGCATGGGATCGAACGGGAGAACAGCGATGAAAACGATCAGCCTTGCCGCCCTTGTCGCCGCGCTGGCGATGCCGGCCCTTGCCCAGCAGGCGGGCGACTGGACCATCGGCCTGGGCCTGGGCAGCGTCATGCCCAAGGACGACAACGGCACCGTCGCCGGGAACCTTGACGTCGAGGTCGGCAACGACCTGCGTCCGACGCTGACGGTGGAATACTTCCTGCGCGACAACATCGGCATCGAGCTGCTGGCTGCCACGCCCTTCAAGCATGACATCGATATCGACGGGCTGGGCAAGGTCGGCTCGGTCAAGCACCTGCCGCCGACGCTGAGCGTCAACTATCACTGGGATACCGGCTCGGCGTTCAAGCCCTATGCCGGGGTCGGCCTGAACTACACCAGCTTCTGGGATGAATCGACGACTGGCGCGCTGGACGGCAACGACCTGGACATCGAGCATAGCTGGGGCCTCGCGCTGCAGGCGGGCGCCGACTGGTGGCTGAACGACCGGTCGGCCATCCGCGCGACCGTCCGCTGGATCGACATCGATGCCGACGTGAAGCTGAACGGCGAGAAGATCGGCGAGGTCGAGATCGACCCCTTCGCCGTGCAGGCCGCCTACGTCTTCAAGTTCTGACAGGGGCTCGCGCAGGCTGGCAGAGGTCATGTGCCCTCCGCCAGCTTGCGCAGCTCGCGCCGCATGACCTTTCCGGTCACGGTCATGGGCAGCGCGTCGAGGAAGGCCACCTCGCGCGGATAGCTGTGCGCGGCGCAATGGGTGCGGGCGTGGTCCTGCAACTCCCTCGCCAAAGCGTCCGAGGGCGCGAAGCCTGGCCGCAGCACGACATAGGCCACGACGATTTCCGTCCGCAGCGGGTCGGGCTTGCCGATCACCCCGGCAGCGGCGACGGCGGGATGCTTGATGAGGACGTCCTCGATTTCCGACGGCCCGATGCGGTAGCCTGCGGATGTGATCACGTCGTCGTCGCGGCCGACGAAGCGGATATAGCCGTCCTCGATCACGCCGCGGTCGCCCGTGACAAGCCAGTCGCCGCGGAACTTCTCGGCCGTGGCCTCGGGGCGGTTCCAGTAGCCCAGCATCATCGACCCGGCGCCCCGGCGGATGGCGATGTCGCCCTCACCCTGCGTGGGCTGGCCGTGTTCGTCGATCACCTGCACGTCGAAGCCGGGCACCGCCTTGCCGATGAAACCCGGCCGCGCGGGGAACATGGATGAGGCCGAGGACGCCACCATGTTGCATTCGGTCTGGCCGTAGAACTCGTTGATCGTCAGGCCGAAGGCGCGGCGGCCCCAGTCGAGCATCTCGGGCCCCAGCGTCTCGCCGCCCGAGGCGACGGAGCGCAGGCCCGGCACAGACGCCTCGGCCGCCTTCAGCATCCGCAGCGCGGTCGGCGGCAGGAAGGTGGCGGTCACGCCGCAGTCGCGGATCAGCGCCGCGCAGGTGTCAGTGTCGAACTTGGGCAGGCGCGCGGCCACGACCGGGACACCCAGCGCAAGGCCCGGCATGGCGACGTCGAAAAGCCCGCCGATCCAGGCCCAGTCGGCGGGCGTCCACAGCACATCGCGGCCGGGGTCCAGCAGGTCGTGGCTCATGTCCACCCCCGGCAGGTGGCCGGTCAGCATCCGGTGGCCGTGCAGCGCGCCCTTGGGGCTGCCGGTGGTGCCCGAGGTGTAGATCATCACCGCCGGGTCTTCCGGGCCGGTATCGGCTGTGGGGAACGGGCCGGCGTCGGGCAGCTCGTCCTCCTCGGGGACGATCACGTTGAGGCCGAACGGGGCGAGAATCGCGCGACCCTCGGGGTCGGTGATGACCGTCCTGATCCCGGCATCGGTCAGGCGCAGGCGCAGCGCCTCGTCCCCGAACAGCTTGAACAGCGGAACCGAGATCGCGCCGGATTTCCAGACCGCGGCATGGGCGGCGGCGGTCCAGGCGGACTGGGTGCGCAGGACGCCGATGCGGTCGCCACGAGTGGCACCCAGCGCATGGGCCAGACGGTCGGCGCGGGCGTCAAGCTCGGCATAGGTGACGGCGCGGGGCTTGCCGTCATATTCGATGATCGCCGTCCGCCCAGGCTTGGCCCTCGCCCAGTCGGTGACGGCCTGATCCGCCATGTTCAGCCGTGCAGGCCAGTTCCAGCGGAACTCGCGGCGGAGCCGGTTGTAATCGGTGCTGTCGAGCGCCGGGTTCATCGGATCCGCTCTGCCAGATAGCCGTCGATCCGCAGGGATTGCGCCGCGGTTTCACGCACCAGACAGGCCGCTCCGGCCAGGTTGTCCTCGGGCCGGTCCGCAAGGACCAGCGCCTCATAGGCGCAAAGCGCATCGCGGAAGGCGATCCAGGCGCGCTCGGCCTGACGCAGGGAATCGGCGCCATCACCCTCCGCGGCCGCCATCAGGCGGGTGTAGCCGTCGTTCAGCCGCCCATCCCAATAGTCGCCTTCGGCGCCGAGGCAGGGGCCACGCCCGTCTACCGGGCCGACGTCCTTGTAGATCTCTTTCAGCCGCGCCACGCAGGCCGCCTGCTGGCTGACGATGCAGGCACCCGCCGCTGCCACGTCGGCAGCCGCCGCAACGCAGGCGTCCATCGCCCCGGCATCCACCTTGGCCTGATCGGCGGGCATGGCCATGGCAGGGGCGACCACCCCGCATGACAGCGCCACAAGAACGGCGCAGAGCAGAGGCGCGGGCCGCCTGCCCGCCTGCGTGATCTGCCAGCGGATCACCGTCCCTCCTCCTCCACATAGCCGCGCAGTTCCAGGGCGCGCTCGGCGGTGCGCTGCATCCGGCACGTCCCGCCGACTACGCCTGCAAGTGAGCCGCCCTCGTAGGCGCTCGCCTCATAGGCGCAGGCGGCGTCCACGAAGGCGATCCAGGCGCGCTGGGCGTCGCGCAGCGCGGTCGCCCGACTGTCCGAGGACTGCCGCAACCCGGCATAGGCGGCGTTCAGCATCTCGTCCCATTGGGCGATCTCGGGCGACAGGCAGCCGTGCATCCCGGCGGTCGTCTCGCCTCCGGCTGCGTTCATGCAGGCCTGCGAGGCAAGGCCGATGCAGGCCCGGCGCGCAGTCTGGTCCGGCGCGGCGCCGAGGCAGGCCGGGATCAGCGCCGGATCATACTGCTGCGCCGAGGCGGGCAGCGCGGACAGCAGCGCCAAGGCAAGGACCCGGATCATTCCAGCGCCATCAGCTCGCGGCCGATCAGCATGCGGCGGATCTCGGATGTCCCCGCCCCGATCTCCATCAGCTTGGCGTCGCGGAACAGGCGGCTGACGGTCGAATCGTTGAGGAACCCCGCGCCGCCCAGCGCCTGCACGGCCTGATGCGCCTGCACCATCGCCTGCTCGCTGGCGTAAAGCACCGCCCCCGCCGCGTCCTGCCGCGTCACCTTGCCCGAGTCGCAGGCCCGCGCGACCTCGTAGACATAGGCGCGGGCTGTGTTCAGCGCGACATACATGTCGGCGATCTTGCCCTGCATCAGCTGGAAGTTTCCGATGGGCTGGCCGAACTGCTTGCGTTCACGCACATAGGGCATGACCTCGTCCAGCGCGGCGGCCATGATGCCGGTGCCGATGCCCGACAGCACCAGCCGTTCATAGTCGAGGCCCGACATCAGGACGCGCACGCCCTTGCCCTCGGCCCCCAGCACGTTTTCAAAGGGAATCTCGGCATCCTCGAAGATCAGTTCCCCGGTGTTGGACCCGCGCATCCCCAGCTTGTCGAAATGCGGACCCTGGGTGAAGCCGCGGGTGCCCTTTTCCACGATGAAGGCGGTCATGCCCTTCGACCCGGCCTCGGGGTCGGTCTTGGCATAGACCACCAGCACATCGGCGTCGGGGCCGTTGGTGATCCAGTATTTGGACCCGTTCAGGACGTAGTAGCCGTTGCGCTTGTCCGCGCGCAGCTTCATGCCGACCACGTCGGACCCCGCGCCTTCCTCGGACATGGCCAAAGCGCCGACATGCTCGCCGGAACAGAGCTTCGGCAGGTATTTCCGCTTCTGCTCCTCGGACCCGTTCAGCTTCAACTGGTTCACGCAGAGGTTCGAATGCGCGCCATAGGACAGGCTGACCGAGGCGCTGGCCCGCGCGATCTCCTCGACCGCGATGGTATGGGCCAGATAGCCCATGCCGGTGCCGCC
>NZ_JAUNPC010000156.1 GCF_030536915.1 Paracoccus sp. (in: a-proteobacteria) | reverse complement strand
CCGATGCCGGGCACCTGGATCAGGATGCGGTCCTGGCCCTGGCGCTGGATGGTGGGCTCGCGGGTGCCGACCTCGTCCACGCGGCGGCGCACGATCTCCAGCGATTGCTGGATGGTGCGGTCGTCGGTCGCAGCCTTTTCAGCCGCCGAAAGCTGCACGATCAGGGTGGGTCCGCTTGCCGTGACATCGAGGGTCGAGGCCCCTGCCCCCGTCAGCGACACCACGGGCGCGGCGAAGGTCCGCGCGATCTGCACCGCGCGGGACATCTGGTCGGGATTGCCGATCTCGACATGCAACTGGTCGGGAGGTCCCGGAACCCGGCGGACGCCGCCCAGCACGTCGCGCTCGGCCGCCAGCGCATCGCGCAGTTCCGGCCACAGCGCGGTCATGCGCGACTGGTAGACCTCGTCGACATTGATCTCGCCCAGAAGATGCGCGCCGCCCCGCAGGTCAAGCCCGAGGTTCACCAGCGTCGAGGGCAGCCAGTCCGGCCACAGCGACCGCGCGGCTGCCTGCTCGGGCGTTTCGAACCCGGCCCGTCCGGCCTCGACGATGGCGTCGTTATGCGCCTCGACCCGCCCGTAGAACAGGTTGGGCATCGCATAGAGCAGCCCGAAACCCACGACGGCGAGGATCAGGATGCGCTTCCAGGTCGGGATCTGCAGCATGGCGGCCGCGCCTTACGCGTTCGCGGCGGCGGGGGCGGTGCGGTTGACCACCTGCGCGATGGTGGGGCGGACGACGCGGATGCGGACGCCGGTGGCGATCTCGACCTCGACCTCGTCGTCGCGCACGGACACGACCTTGCCGATGATGCCGCCCTGGGTGATGACGGTGTCGCCCTTCTTCAGCGCCTCGATCATCTGGCGATGCAGCTTCATCTTCTTCTGCTGCGGCCGCATGATCAGGAAATACATGATCAGGAAGACCAGGATCAGCGGGATGAACTGGGCGAAGGCTGCGCCGCCGCCGGCGGCAGGTGCCGCGGCCTGGGCAAAGGCAGGGGAGACGAACATGGGCGATCCTTGTCGAAGGGTCTGGAAGCGCCGGGCCGAAAGGCGCCGGGCGGCGGATTGGCGCGGAACCTAGTCGCGCAAGCAGCCCTTGTCCAGAAACAGCCGCCATGACCGGGTCACGACTGCGGGGGCGGATGATGGACTCTTCCGCACCGCTCGTGTCTGTGGGCGGCAGTCCATTCGAACGGGGCAATCACCCATGTCCGACGCATCCGACGAAACCCGGCGCCTGATCGGGATCATGGCCGCGCTGCGCGATCCGCAGACCGGCTGCCCTTGGGACATCGAGCAGGACTTCGCCACCATCGCCCCCTACACCATCGAGGAGGCGCATGAGGTCGCCGACGCCATCGCGCGGCAGGCCTGGGACGAACTGCCGGGCGAGCTGGGCGACCTGCTGCTGCAGGTGGTGTTCCACGCCCAGATGGCTTCGGAAAAGGGGATGTTCGACTTCGCGGCCGTGGCCCGCGCAATCTCGGACAAGCTCGTGGCGCGGCACCCCCATGTCTTCGGCGACGAATCCCGCGACAAGTCCGCCGAGCAGCAGGTGCAGGACTGGGAGGCGATCAAGGCGCAGGAACGCGCCGCCAAGGCCGAACGCGGCACGCTGGACGGCGTGGCGCTGGGGCTGCCGGCGCTGACCCGGGCGGTCAAGCTGCAGAACCGCGCGGCCCGCGTCGGCTTTGACTGGCCTGCGACGGACCAGGTGCTGGACAAGCTGCGCGAGGAAACCGCCGAACTGGTCGCCGCCCGCGAAAGCGCCGACCCCGCGCATCTGGCCGAGGAATTCGGCGACCTGCTGTTCGTGATGGCGAACCTTGCCCGCCACTTGAAGATCGACCCCGAGGAGGCGCTGCGGGGCGCGAACACCAAGTTCACCCGCCGCTTCCGGTCGATCGAATCCGCGCTGGCCGCGCAGGGCCGCCGCCCCGAGGACTCGACGCTGGACGAGATGGACGCGCTGTGGAACGTGGCAAAGGCGGCCGAGAAGACCTGAGCGAAGACCGCAACCGTGCGGGATGTGGCTTGACTCGAGGCTCTCCGGCTGCCGTCCTGAACCTGCCGCCCGCCGTTGCGGGCCAACAGCAGAGGCAGTCCCATGACCCCGCATGACCCGACCCGTCGCGCCCTGCTTGCCGCGCTTGCGGCCGCGCCCGCCGCGATGCTGGGTGCCCGTCCGACTATGGCACAGGGGAACGAGGCCGCCTCGGCGGGCCTCATCTCGACCAATGTCTGCCTGCTTGGCGTCGATGTGACGGAAGGGCCGTTCTACCTTGACCGCGGGATGGTCCGCGCCGACGTGACCGAAGGCAGGTCCGGCCTGCCGCTGGAAATGGCGATCCAGATCGTGGACGCCTCCTGCCGCCCCATCCGAGGGGCACGCGTGGACATCTGGCATTGCGACGCACTCGGCGTCTATTCCAACGTCGCCGGACAGGATACCGCGGGGGAGACCTTCCTGCGCGGCACCCAGATGGCGGACGAGCGCGGGGTCGTCATCTTCAGGACGATCTATCCGGGCTGGTACCGGGGCCGCACCACCCATATCCACCACAAGGTGTATCTTGATGACACCAACGTGCTGACCGGCCAGATCTTCTTCCCCGACGCGTTGTCCCAGCGGATCTATGACCAGATGCAGCCCTATGCCGGGCGGCGGGCGGAACGCGACACCTTCAACGGGAACGACGGGATCGCGCGGCGCGCGGGCCCCGGCGCCTTCGCCGGGATGGAGGCGGCGGGCGACGGCTATCGCGGCAGCCTCGTCATCGGCGTCGACCCGCAGGCCACAAGCCGCAGCGCCTGACTAGCCGCTGACCGCGGCCAGCGCGGCATCGTAGTCGCCAAGCGTTCCGCTTGCGCCGCGCTCGGACAGGATGCGCTTCCATGCCCTTGCGCCGGGGCGACCGTGAAACAGCCCCAGCATGTGCCGGGTGATCTGGTGCATCCGCCCGCCCGCGCCGATGTGCCGTGCGATCACCTCGCGCATGGCCAGCGCAGCGTCGGCCGGTCCGGCAAGGGGCGGCTCGTCCCCCCACAGCCGGTCCGCCGCCCCGAGGATGTTCCACGGCTCATGATACGCCGCACGGCCGATCATGACGCCGTCCATCGCCCCAAGATGCGCCTCTGCCGCCTGCAGCGAGCCGATGCCGCCGTTGACCGACAGGTGCAGCGACGGGAACGCCGCCTTCATCGCATGGACCAGCGGATAGTCGAGGGGCGGAATCTCGCGGTTCTCGCGCGGGCTGAGCCCCTGCAGCCAGGCCTTGCGGGCATGGATGGTGACGCGGCGCACACCCGTCGCGGCAAGCGTTTCCAGGAAGGCGGGCAGCACCTCGGCAGGCTCCTGCTCATCCACGCCGATGCGGCATTTCACCGTGACCTCGACGGGGCTGACGGCCTGCATGGCGCCGACGCAATCGGC
>NZ_JAUNPC010000155.1 GCF_030536915.1 Paracoccus sp. (in: a-proteobacteria) | reverse complement strand
TCTCTCCTCGCTCCTCGGCATCATGCCGAGGTCGCGCGGACGATCCACTCAACGCCCTTGGTTCAGATTTCCCGAGCCGGCTCGGCCGACGACATGCTCGACACGGTGGGTGCGGGTCAGACCCTGATCGCGGAAGCCGCCCATGACGGCAACCGGCTGCGCGAACGTCTCGCCGCGCCTGGGGCAAAGGTCGTCATCCGGCCGATCCTCCGCCGATCCGCCGCCGCTGGACCGGGCCGGCTACCGCAGACGCAATCGGATCGAGCGGTTCTTCTCCAAGCTCAAGCATTACAGGGCTGTCGCCACCCGCTGCGAGAAGCACGACGCGAACTTCCTCGCCCTTGTCAAACTCGCCGCAACCCGCATCTGGTTGCGTGCTTGTGAGTCGGTGTCCTAGTGTCCATGAAACCTGCAGCAGGCCGAACCGATCCTGTTCAAATAACGGCTTCTTCGATAAACGGCTCGTTCGCCGGAATGCGCTCGAAGCGGAACGGCGTCAGATCAAGCGTCCGGAATTCTCCGTCCACGATCAGTTCCGCCACGGCCCGTCCCACGGCCGGCGACTGCTGCAGGCCGTGCCCCGAGAAGCCGTTGGCGAACATGAAGTTGTGCAGCTCGGGGTGGAAGCCGACAATGCCGTTGTGGTCCAGCATGTTGTATTCGTAATGCCCGGTCCAGCTTTGCTGCACCCGTAGTGAATCAAAGGCCGGGATGCGGTGCCACAGGGCTGGCCAGATGCGGTCCTCGAACTCGGCGTGCTGCATCTCGAAGTCGTCGTAATCGGCCGGGCCGTCGTCCAGGGGCGTGTTGCCGGTCAGGAACAGCTCGCCTTCCGGGCGGACGAAGGTGCCTGACAGGTCGATGACATTCGGCATCCGTCCCGGGATCGGCGTGCGACTGGCGAAGACGAAGCTGTAGCGCTTGAAGGGCGCGACCGGGATCGACAGCCCGGCCATCGCGGCAACCTGCTGGGCGCGGGGGCCGGCGGCGTTCACCAGCGTGCCGCATTGGATGGTCTCGCCCGTCGCCAGCCGGACCGCGATCACCTGGTTGCCGGCCAGGTCCAGCCCGGTGACGGCATTGTCGACATATTCGACGCCTTCCATCCGGGCCGCCCGGCGCAGGCCGTTCAGCATCCCCATCGAGTCGAACCAGCCTTCGTGGCGCGAGCCCCATGCGCCTCCGCCCAGGTCGTCCACGTTCAGCCATGGAAAGCGGTCCTTCAGCGGGCCGGGTTCCAGCCAGACCGTATGGGCGCCAATGCTGCGCTGCAGGTCGACGCGGGCGCGGGCGGCCTCGACCCCGTCGGGCGAGACGCAGTAAAGATAGCCGTGTTCCCTGAACCCCAGATCCGGCGCGGCCTCTCCCTGGAAATAGGGGGCCATGCGCTCGGTGAAGGTCGTGATGAACTCGATCCCGAACTGGCTGATCTTGACGTTGATCGGGTTGGAATACTGCTGCCGGATCGCGCTGGTCGACAGTGCGGTGGATGAGAACTCGTAGGTGCTGTCGCGCTCGACCACCAGCACCGAGGGGTTCGGCCCCAGCTTCTGGGACAGCCAGTAGGCGGTGGACGACCCGACGGCGGCGCCTCCGACGATCACGATGTCATATGCGGCTTGGCGGGGGGCCTTGTATTTCGGGATGGGCATCTGGCGGGCCTCAGGCAAAGGATGCAATCAGGTTGTCCGAGCCGCGCGCGAGCAGCCCGAGGTCGGAGCCGACGGCGACCATGGTGAAACCGTCCTTCAGATAGCGGTCGGCATCGGCCTTGACCGGCGCGAGGATGCCGCTGGCCTTGCCCGCCTTTGCCGCCGCGCGGCGGACCTGCGCAATGGCGTCCTGCACATGATCGGCGTTCGGGTTGCCCATGGCGTTCAGGTTGGTGGACAGGTCGCCCGGTCCCACGAACAGCACGTCCACGCCGTCCACCGCGGCGATCTCGGCCGCGTTCGCCACGCCGGTTGCGCATTCGATCTGCACCGCCAGCAACTGGTTCGCCCGAGCGTTCTGGTGATAGCCCGCAATGCGGCCGAACTGGTTGGCGCGGTGGCCGACCGAGAAGCCGCGGATGCCGCCGGCGGGGGCATAGGCCATGGCGGCGGCGACGGCGCGGGCCTGGTCGGCCGTCCGGACGTTCGGCACCATCAGGCTGCGTGCGCCCGCGTCCATGAACTGCTTGATCAGGTTCGGATCGTCCGAGTGCAGGCGCACCGCCGCCTCGCAGGGGAAGGCCGCCGCGGCCTGCAACTGGGTGACGATGCTGCGCAGGTCGTTCGGGCTGTGCTCGCAATCCAGCAGCAGCCAGCCCGCGCCGGAACCCGCCATGATCTCGGTCGTCAAGCCGCTTGCCAGCGAGCACCACAGCCCGATGCAGGGCTTTCCCTCGGCCAACGTCGCCTTCAGCACATTCCTGCGTTCCTCCATTTTTCTCAGTTCCCGTGATTCCGGCTTGCGATTTGTATGATGTCATATATCACATGAGGTGTAGTCCGTAGGCAATTGCAAAAGGTGGACAGGTGAGGATCGGCTTCATCGGACTGGGTGTGATGGGCGCGCCGATGGCCCGCAATCTCGTGGCGGCGGGACATGAGCTTACGGTCAGCCTGAACCGCTCTGGCCTGCCGGAGGGGCTTGAGGCAAGGGTCGCAGCCTCGCCGGCCGAGGTCGCCCGAGACAGCGAGGTCGTCATCACCATGCTGCCCGACACGCCGGACGTGGAACGGGTACTGCTGGGCGAGGGAGGGGTCGCCGAGGGCATCGCACCCGGCGCGCTGGTCATCGACATGAGTTCGATCAGCCCCATCGCCACCGCCCGGCTGGCCGAGGCGATCCGCGCCAGGGGTGCGGGCTATCTGGACGCTCCCGTGTCGGGCGGCGAGGTCGGCGCCAGGGCCGCCAGCCTGACGATCATGGCCGGCGGCCCCGAGCCCGAGTTCCGCCGCGCGCTGCCGATCTTCGAGGCGCTGGGCAGGAACATCACCCTCGTGGGCGAGGCGAATGGCGCGGGCCAGACCTGCAAGATCGCCAACCAGATCGTCGTCGCCCTGAACATCGAGGCCGTGGCCGAGGCGCTGGTCTTCGCCGCCAAGGCTGGCTGCGATCCGGTGAAGGTGCGGCAGGCGCTGCTGGGCGGCTTCGCCTCCTCGCGCGTTCTCGAGGTCCATGGCCAGCGGATGATCGACCGCAGCTTCGGCCCCGGCTTCCGCATCCGGCTGCACCAGAAGGACCTGAACCTCGCGCTGGACAGCGCCCGGGCGCTGGGTGTGGCGCTGCCGGGAACGGCGGCGGCGCAGCAACTAATGAATGCCTGCGCGGCGCAGGGCGCGGCGGACAGCGACCATTCGGCAATGGCGCTGGCGCTGGAGCAGTTGGCGAACCACCAGATTTCGAAAGGCGGTGAATGATGCGCGGAACCGGCAAGGCCGATGTCTTCGTCATGCT
>NZ_JAUNPC010000154.1:3178-3456 GCF_030536915.1 Paracoccus sp. (in: a-proteobacteria) | reverse complement strand
GGGCCCGTTCGCCCGCAGGGTCAGGGCGGGAACTCGATGAGACCCGCGCGGACGCGCCAGAGATTGAGGTCCATCTACCTGGCAACGGTATCTTTCAGCCGGATTGAGCGGCCCAGGGCCGGCGGGCGCTGCGGCGTGTAGGACGGGATTCCTGGCCCCCGACCTCACCTCGGCAAGCAGTGCATCTGCCCACCGGCCCTGAACCCATGCGTCACGCCTCCCAGCACACGCCTCGGCTTTCGGCCTCGGCCGATAGCGCGTCCCAGATCCCGGGATAC
>NZ_JAUNPC010000154.1:0-3165 GCF_030536915.1 Paracoccus sp. (in: a-proteobacteria) | reverse complement strand
TCGTCTGCGCGGCCTGGCCGGGCAGGCGCACGGGGCGGGCGGGGTCGCGCGGAGGATTGGACAGGCAGGCTTCGGCCAGCCAGCCGGTCTGGCGCAGGAAGGCATCGGCCCCGCCGAAGGCATCGGGGTCGTGGACGGTGATCGTCATCGCCGCGTTCGTCCCCTTGGGCGCATCCGCCCGGCCATAGCCCGCAAGCCCCTGCGTCAGCGCCTCGACCGCAAGCGCAAGCCCGTAGCCCTTCTGCCCGTGGTCGAGCCCGCCCGTCGGCAGCAGCGTGCCGCCCCCGGTCAGCACCTCGGGGTCGCGGCTGGGGTTGCCCTCGGCATCCATGACCCAGTCGTGGTCATACCGCTCGCCCGCGCGGATCATCCGCTGCGCCAGGTTCACCGTGGTGATCGAGGCCGAAAGGTCGATCAGGATCGGCCGGTCGGGCGTCGGGATGCCGTAGGCGACCGGGTTCGGCGTCATCACCCCCTTCAGCCCGCCGAAAGGCGCGACCTGCGCGCCCGAAGGCGACGAGGATGCGATGGATGCCATCAGCCCCTGCCCCGTCGCGATCGGCAGATAGGCCGCCAGCGCGCCGTTGTGATGGCTGTCGCCGACGACCACCGTGGCCGTGCCGAAGTCGCGCGCCCGCTGGCAGGCGAGAAGCATCGCCTGCTCGGCGAGCCAGGCGCCGGGCAGCCGCCGCCCGCGCCAGCAGACGGCCGGACCGCGGTCCGAGATCACCTCGGGCGCGCCGTCCTTCAGCACCACCCCCTCGTCGATCGCCCCCAGATACCAGGGCGCCAGCGCCAGGCCGTGGGTCGTGTGGCCCATCATGTCGGCCTCGACCAGATACTGCGCGACGGCGCGGGCCTTGTCGGGGGCAAGGCCCGCGGCCTCGAAGATGCGCCGGGCATAGGCGCGCAGGGCCTCGGCCGGGCGCGGGGTCGTGTCGGTCATCGGCGTTCCTCGAAGACTTCGGGGTTCAGCACGCGGGCGGGGCGGCCGCCTGCCATCAGTTCCCGGATGTCGGCGATGTTCATCAGCCCGACGTTTTCCAGCGCCTCGATGGTGTCGGCGCCGGAATGGGGCATGAAGACCGCGCGCGGATGGCGGAAGATCGGGTGCGAGACATCCGGCGGCTCGGTCACATAGGCGTCCAGCGCGACCCCGCCCAGCCGGCCGGCGTCCAGCGCCTCTGCCAGCGCGTCGAGATCCACCACTTCGCCGCGCGCCAGGTTCAGCAGGCAGGCCGAGGGCTTCATCCGCGCGATGCGCCCCGCGTCAATCAGCGCGGCGTTCCCGGCGCCGCCGAAGACGTGCAGCGACACGTAGTCGCTGGCCGCCAGCAGATCGTCCAGTTCCATCAGCGCGATGTCGTTCGCCGCCGCGAAACCGCGGTCGGCGTGGGGATCGGTCGCGGCCACCTGCATCCCCAGGCCGCGCGCCAGCAGCGCCAGCCGGCGGCCGATGTTGCCCAGGCCCACGATTCCCAGCGTCTTGCCGCCAAGCTGCGAGCCGACCTTGCGGTCCCACCCGCCCGAGGCGACGCTGGCGTGCCCTGCCGGGATGTTCCGCGCCAGCGCGAACATCAGCCCGACCGCCAGTTCGGCCACCGCGTCGGCATTGGCGCCGGGCGTGTTGGCGACCGGCAGCCCCCGCGCGGTGCAGGCGGGGATGTCGATGTTGTCCACGCCGACCCCGTGCTTCAGCACGCCCTTCAGCCGGTCCGCGCCCTCAAGCGCCGCCGCCGTCACCGGCACGAGGCCCACCACGAGGTAATCGGCGCGGCCGATATGCTCGGCCATGCCGCCGTCGGGGCGGCTGGTGTCGGTGCAGCGGACCAGTTCCCACCCCAGTTCGGCAAGGCGCTGCGTCACCCGGCCGTGCTTGCCGAAGCCGGGCGAGGTCGTGAGGATGACGGTCATGCGAGCAGCTCGTAGCGGCGCAGGATCTCGGCGATCTGCGCATCCTGCGCGGGATCGGGCAGCAGCGCGGGCTGGCGGCTGGCCCCGACGGAGGCGTCCATCAGGTAAAGCGCCCGCTTGACCAGCGCGGGGGGGTAGCCGAGACCATACAGATCCTTGCGGAAATTGCCGAAGATCTGCTGCTGGCGTTCCGCCTCGGCATGATCGCCGGCGTTATGGGCGCGGATGATCGCGGCCAGCACGCCGGGCATGACGTTGCCCAGCCCCGAGATGCAGCCCGCCGCGCCGTTCATCAGCGACCAGTGCACCAGATGGTCGGGGCCGGAATAGACGGCAAATCCCGGATGGGCGCGCCCGACCGCGAGATAGGCTTCCAGCGTGTCCTGCGCCCCGCCCGAATCCTTGATCCCGGCGATGTTGCCGTGCTGCGCCAGGGTCGCGGCAGTTTCCGGCTCGATGTGGTTCTGCGTGCGCGCGGGGATGTCGTAAAGATAGACGGGCGTCCGCACCCCGTCCGCCACGGTCGAGAAATGGCGGACCAGCCCGTCCTGCGTGCAGGCGATGAAGAAGGGGGTGATGACGGCGATCCCGTCCACGCCGATGCGGTCGAACTCGCGGGCGAGCTTCAGCGTCTCGAAGGTGGCGGGCATCCCGGCGTTGACGATCACCTGCGCGCGGCCCGCCACCTCGTCCACCACGGCCTCGGTCAAGGCGACCTTCTCATCGAAGGTCAGGGCGGTGAAATCGCCGTTGGTGCCCGCGCACATGATGTTGTTGCCCGCGTCCACCTGGCGGCGGACCTGGGCGCGGGTGGCGTCGTAGTTGATCGTCTCATCGTCGTTGAAACAGGTGACGAGCGCCACGAAGGCTTTTGCAGTGGTCATCGGGGTCTCCGGGGGTAGTGAAGGGTCAAAGGGCGGCGGCAAGCCGGGCGTTTCGGCGTCGGGCCTGCACCTCGGGGTCGGGGTCCAGCCCGGCGGCAAGCAGCGCCTGGGTATAGGGTTCGCGGGGGTTGTCGAAGATCTGGCGGACGGTGCCCTGCTCGACCACGCGGCCCTTCTGCATGACCATCACGTGGTCGGCGAAGTCCCGCACCACCGGCAGGTCATGGGCGATGAAGATGAAGGCGATGCCCATCTCGCGCCGCAGCCGGTCCAGAAGCTGGATCACCTGCGCCTGGACCGAGACGTCCAGCGCCGACACCGCCTCGTCGCAGACGATCAGCTCGGGCTCCATCGCCAGGGCGCGGGC
>NZ_JAUNPC010000002.1:50780-92785 GCF_030536915.1 Paracoccus sp. (in: a-proteobacteria) | reverse complement strand
GTCTGAAGCAGGGACAGGTCCAGCTTGTCCTTTCCCGGAGTGAAGTCGGTGAAGGTGATCTCGCCGCGGACCCAAGGCAGGAAGCGGTCGGAACCGGGGCCGCCGGTCAGGATCGCGCCGTCGCCTGACGCGATCAGCACATCGTCGCCCTCGCCGCCGTCAAGCTCGCCCGTGCCTTCGAGGTGGTCGTTGCCGAGCCCGCCTGTCAGGGTGTTCGCGCCCTCGGGGTCGATCAGCCTGTCGCCGCCGTCGCCGCCGTCCAGCACATCGTCGCCGCGTCCGCCGAACAGCCAATCGTCGCCCTCGCCCCCCTGCAGCACGTCGTTGCCCTGCCCGCCGTAAAGCAGGTCCGGCAACTCGCTGCCCGTGACTCTGTCGTTGCCGCCCAGCGCATAGATCAGCCCGTGCGGGTTGGACACGCCTTCCACGACATGGTCGGCGGTCTCGTCTTGGGTGGGATCGACCGACAGGACCTCGTCTTCGGACCCGCCCCAATGCTCGGTCGTACCGGCGGGACCTTGGGTCTCGTCGCGCACCCAGCCCCAATGGGCGAAGGCGGCGGATTCGATCTGGACCTCGTAGCCCGCCTTGCCGCCGCCCCATTTCAGCATCTGCGAGGCGCGGCCGACCGGCGGCCACCAGGTCCAGCCGATGCCGTTGTCGGCGAACCACGGCAGCTTGCGGGCCATGTTGAAGCTCTGCGCGGCCCGGGCGCCACTTGTCGCGGGGTCGAGCGTCCCCGCCTCGGTGTAAAGCTGCGATTCCGTCACCACGATGTCGTCGCCTGCTTCGGTCAGCGTCCCGATGCGTGTGCAGATCTGGTCGCGGAACATGGCGCCGTCCGGGTCGGGGGTCTTGGCGACCACCCAGGCGGGATACATATGCGCCGACCAGACCAGCCTGTCGCCCGCCGCATCGCGGATCAGGTTGTGGTCCAGGTGCTGGAACTGCGCCGAGGCGCGCAACCCGCCCACGAACAGGCGCTTGTCGCCCCAATCCACGGCACCGATCAGGTCGGCCATGTGGCGGCTGTAAAGCGCCCCGGCTTCTGGCGTGTTGCCATAGGCCATCGGCTCGTTGATCAATTCCCAGCCAAGGACGGCATCAAGGATCTCGGCGTTCTCGGGGCGCTGGAACCAGTCCAGCATCCGTTCCCAGTCGTCGCGGACGTTGTTGATCTTCCATTCGCCCGGCACCTGCGCCAGCGCATCGGGTGGCCCGAGTTCCACCGGCTCGGCGCGCTTGAGCCCGCCGGCGAGATCGCCGTCCGAGTTCTGGATCACCAGCCCCAGCCCGGCCCGCGCGGCGGTCAGGGCAAAGCCGCGCCATTCCTCGGTCATGCCGGCGTTGTCCACGCTTTCGGCGTTGAAATCGAGGCGGACCACGTTCACCTCGGGAAAGCTTTCGCGCAGGGTCGAGACGAAGCGTTCGGCCCCGCCGCCCACCTGCAGGTGGACGCCCACGTCGGACCGCCAGCTGACCATGGATTCAAGTCCGGCCGGGCGGTCCTTGCCCTTGCCCGGCGGGTCGATCGTCAGCAGCCGGCCATCGGACAGGCGCGCGGGCTGCCGGGTGACGGGGTCCAGCAGCAGGGCGAAGCTGCCGCCGTCGATCAGTTCGGCGGCCTCGACCCCGTCCTGCGGCGACAGGCGCCCCGCGGCTCGGGCGTTCATGTTCGACACGAGAAAGCCGCGCAGCGCCTCGTCCACGCCGGTGCCGTCGCGCGTCTGCAAGGCGGCGGGGTCGCTGACGACGACCTTGTATTCGGTCGCCATCGAAACCGCGTTCCATCCCGCCATCTGTGAATGGAACTCAAGCGCGTCGCAATCCATGTCGGTCTCCGTCGATCAGGCGCCCTCGACTTGGGCAAGAAGCTCTGTGCCCTCGGGGCAGTCGGTCACGACAAGGCACGAAGTCGCCGCGTAAAGCATCGTCCCGCCGCCATCCAGTACCCGCTGGTGAACCGGCCCGGACCAGTCCTTCAGGACGTAGCGCTGCGCCCGGTCCCAGCCGGTCAGCTCGACCGTGGCGCCGTGTTCCAGAATGAACCGTTTGGCGCCCGGCCCGGCCGTGATGCGGTTCGGGCCGGGGCCGAGCGTCACGCGATGGCTGCCCGCCGCCAGGTCGATCACGTTGCGCCCCGGTCCGGCGTCGATCTCTGCCTCGCCTTCCTCGGCGCGGATCTCGTCATTGCCCGGCCCGGCCACGACCAGCCCACGGGCGCCGCGCAGGTGGATCACGTCATCGCCCGAGCCGCCGTAAAGGCTGTCGCGCCCCGGCCCGCCGATCAGGGTGTCGTTGCCGGACCCGCCATGGAAGACATTGCGGTCCTTGGGCCGCTTGGAGGTCGCGACCAGCAGGTCGTCGCCCCCCTGCCCGTGAAAGGTCCCGCCGCCGTATTTCTGCCCGATCATCACGTCGTCGCCGTTCGAGCCGACCACATGCACCGAGACCCGTTCCGAGCTTTCAAAGCGGAAGGGGCTGTCCGGGTGGCCGACGACCCGCAGCGTCCGGCCTTCGCGCGATTCGCCCCCCTCGGTGCGGGCGACCACCGTGGCGACCCGCAATTCGTGCAGGTGGGGCGGCATCTGCAACACAAAGTCGTTGGGACCGCCGAGATACCAGAGCGTGTTGTGCCCGCCGTCCGCCTCGGCGCTGATCCGGGCGGTGTCGGCGCCATAGGCCCAGTAATGCGTGTCCCGCGCACCCCCCGCCAGCACGACCGAGCCGTCCACGGCCATCATCGCGTTGATGCCTTGGGCCGGGTTCTCGGCCCCCGACAGGTCGATGCCAAGATCGGCCGCGTTCCGCACCAGTTCGTCCCGCAGCCGGTCCATGGGCGCGGTTCCGGCAAGGTTCGTCGTCTCGCCGGGGTCGGCGAGCAGGTCATAGACATGCTCCTCGCCGTTCGGATAGCGGAAATAGCGCAGGTGGCGCAGGTCGGGTGCGGTGGGGCGCACCGACAGCGTGCCGAAGACCGAGGTGACGGGGGATTTCGTCTCATCGAACTGCCCGAAGCTGTCGTCGATCAGCGGCAGCAGGCTCTGCCCCGATGGCCAGTCGGGCCGGCGCGGCAGGCCCGCCAGGTCCATGATCGTCATCGGCAGGTTGTGCAGCGAGATCGGCAGGTCCACCACCCGGCCCGCCTCCATCCGCGGGCTCCAGATGCCCAAGGGGACATGGGCCGCGCTGTCCCACTGGCTCATCTTGTGGAAGCTGTCGTGATTGCCCAGGTTGAAGCCGTTGTCGGACAGAAAAATCACCGTCGTCCGGTCACTCAGAGGCGAGGCCGCCAGCGCGTCGAGGAAGCGGCCGATCTCGTGGTCCACATGGCTGCAGGCGGCGAAATAGGCGCGCACGACCTGCCGCCAGCCCTCGTCCCCCGCCTTTTCCGGGGTCCAGCTTCCATTGACGATATAGGCCAGTTCATAGACCGCCATGCCAGGCTGGGGGCCGTGGAAATCCTCGGGCGCGGCGACCGAGGGCCAGGCGATCTGCGCGGGATCATACATCTGGTAGAAGCGGTCGGGGCATTGCAGGTTGAAATGCGGGTGCTTGAAGCCAAGCTGGATCAGGTGGCGCCGGTCCGGGTCGGCCCGCCGCAGATGGTCGATGGCGTTCTGCGCCACCCAGTAGTCATAGAAAAGGTCGTCCTGCGAGCCGTCGTCGTCCGGATGATTGACGCCGGCGATGCCCGGTCCCTTGCCGCCCAGATATTCCTTGACGTTGCGCCGACCGCCCTTGTCGGCCGCCTCGGGGTCCTCGTGGAACAGGATGCGCCGGTAGGATTCGGGCATCGGCTGATAATGCGCGTCGGTCTTGCCGGTGGTGAAATTATAGAAGCCCGTGCGGCGCAGGTCATAGGCCCAGGCGTATTCGGGCGGCATCACGTCGCGCCAGACGCGGTTGAGATCCACCAGCCCCGAGCGCCAGGGCGAGATCCCCGTCGCCACCTCGGCCCGGCAGGGGGCGCAAAGCGGCACCGAGGCATAGGTGTTGGCAAAGCGCACCCCCGGGTTCAGCAGCCGGTCGATGTTCGGGGTGCGGATGGTGACGCCGAAAGCATCGCGCCAGGTGAAGATGTCGATCATGTCATCCACCCAGATCAGGCAGATGTTGTCGTCACGGATGCTGTCGCGGGTGAAGGCCATGCTCAACTCTCCCACAGCAGAAGGTCGTCCAAGGCATGGCGCAGGGCGGCGCCGGCATCGGACAGGATGTCGAGGCCGGGCCACAGCCAGACCTCGGCGATGCGGCCCGCGCCCAGCGTCCGCCGCATCCCGCGCCGGGCGCTGCGGCACCCGATCAGCAGATGCGCGGGGCCTTCGGGAACCGTCAGCCCCTCTGCGCGGGCGGTCTGCCCATCCTGCGAAAGCCGCAGCGTGCCGTCCGCGCAGGAAAGCAGCGTCAGCCGCCAGCCCCCGCCCCCTGGCGGCAGGCCGGCCGAGGCAGTGCCGTCGTCGTCGCGGAAGACCAGCCCTTCCCCGGTTTCGGACAGATGGACCGGGTTGCCGCCGCGTTCGGACCGCATGGCCAGCAGCGCCTGCGCGGGGCTGTCGCCCGTCCACAGGATCGCCGCCGACCAGCGCGCCGGGTCGGGGACGGCATCGGGCAGGCGCAGGCCCCCGTTCTCTCCGGCCGTCAGGTTCAGCGCCATGCGGCCGGCGTGCCGCGCAAAGACCGGGGGATCGGCAACCGGCGTCGCGGCTGCTCCACCATCCGCAGCGGGCCATCGGTCCGCCCCGCCATCGGCGCCGCGCAGCCAGGTCCCCCCGGCCTGCTGCGTCAGCCGGGACAGGCGGGCGGCCTCGCGGTTGGTCAGGGCGGCTTCGGGCACGGCGAAGGGCAGCGTCAGCATCGGCGTCACCGGATCACGAGACTGCCGGGCAAGGCCCAGCGGCGCAGCGTTCCGCCATCGCGCTCCAGTGCCCATTCGTCCCGCACCGCCCCGCAGGCCGGGGGATGCGCCACGCCCCGTCCGCGCGCCGGGCCGCCGACGGCGTAATCCAGCCGCGGCTGGGCACCGGCAAGCGGTTCCAGCGGGCCGTCCAGATGGATGAGGACGCTCTGCGGATCGTCCGGCGCAATCTCGACCGAGGCGATCCCCGCGGTGCTGCCCGCCAGCGCGAAGCCCGCGCCCGGACCCGCGCCGAAGGGGTCGGCGGCGTCGATCAGCAGCGGCCCGTTGGCCTTGAAAACGGCGCGGATCGTGCGATCCCCCCTCTCGGCAAGGCACAGGACCGGGCAGGTCCATGGCTTCCGCCGCAGCAGGGTTTCCAGCGCCTCGGCCTCGATCCGGGCGCGGTCCAGCAGGGCCGCCTCGGTCGGCTGGCCGAGGTTGTCCTGCGCGAACATGTAGGATGGCGCGACCACTGTGAGTTCATGCCGGCCGGGCCGCAGCGCCAGCAGATGCTGTCCCTCGATCGCCGCCCGGTTCGCATCGGCGTCATGCGCCCACCATGGCCCCGCATCCGCGACCATCAGAAAGCGCGGCGTGCCGAGACCGGGCGCCAGCCGCGCCGCGATCAGGTCAAGGAAGGCCAGCGCCTCGGCATGGAACCGCGCGGCGGTGGCGGGCGCCTGGTCGTGGCCGATCTCGAGCCCGATGCAGGCAAGCCGCGCGGGTTTTCCAAGCGAGCCCGCCAGTTCCCCCAGCCGCCGCAACTGGTCGTCCACCACCGCCATCGCGGCACCGGCGGCCGGGGGCAAGGGTCCGGGCGGCAGGGGCACGGGCATGGCGACGATCAGGGGCAGCGCGCGATACGCCTCGTGCCGCAGCGACAGCAGCGCATCGGCAAGCATGCTGTCGGCGCCCCGGTTGCGCCAGCCGGTCACGGGTAAATTCGGCTCGCCCTCGTCCGGGGCGACGCAGGCCATGACGTGATGGGGAAAGCGCGGCGCACCGGAAAAGGTGGTCAGACGCCGTCCCGCGCCCAGCGACAGCACCCCCAGGACCGGGCCGGGCGTTTCGGCGATCACGCCGCCGCCCGCGACATGCCGGCGGTAGCGCCGCGCGCCCGCCGCGCCCGGACGATGGGCGACGAAGCGCAGCCAGTCGCCTTCGCGCTGCAGGTCCCAGGCGTCGATGTCGCCCAGCATCCCCGCATCCAGCCGCCCGGCCGGGGCGACACCCGCGGGTTCCCCGGCAGGCGCTGCAGGGCTGCCGGAGGGGCGCGGAAGGCGGCGGGCGATGTCCCGGATCACCCGGTCGGACAGCCGCAGCACCAGCCCGGTGGAATCGGCCTCGACCACCGGGCCGTTGCTGGCGGAGATCAACGTCTGGTTGTTGCCCGGGTCACGCGACATGGCCGCTGTGTGCGGTAGATTCGCGCGAAAGGGAAGGGTTGCCGCCCGCGTGCCCCGGCTGACGCGGGGATGGCGAAGCCCGGCGCCGGCCGCTACGATCCGCCGCAAGACCGGGACCGACCCGACCCCTTGCCGCAAAGGACCGCGCCATGCTGAAACCCGTTCTTGTCGTGCTGACACTGGCGCCCGGAGGCGGGACCACGCATCTGGCCCTGTCCTCGCCCGAGGACGCCGCCGCCTGTGCGGCCCGCGCCGAGGCCGTGCGCGGCGTGCTGGAAGGCGCGGGGGTCGAAGTCATCGCGACCCGCTGCGCCGAGACCGACCTGAGCTTCACCGCCTATGCCCATGGCGATGCGCAGGGACCGCATGTTCACCCCTGGCGTGTGACGTTGCCCGCAAGCGGCGCCGTGATCGAGCCCCTAGACGCCACCGACGGCTGCGTTCCCGCGCCCGAGGCCACACCCGCCGTTCACTGCGCGTTGTCGGCCCAAGCCCTGGCGGACTGACCGCCGCTACGCGGCTGGCGGATCAGGCCAGGCTGTCGCGCTTGCCCAGCACGAGGAAGGTCATCAGGCCCAGCGGCGGCAGGGCCTTGCGCTGTTCGAGCGCAAGCGAGTCTTCCTGCAGGATGGTCTCGATGCGGAAGTCGGAATGCCAGCCGATCCTGTCGGCCAGCGGGGCCAGGGCGCGTTCCAGCGCGGCAAGCCCGCCCTTTTCCCGCGCGAAATGATTGGTGATAACGACCTTTCCGCCGGGCCTGCAGATCCGCGCGATCTCGGCCATCACCCGCTCGGGCTCGGGGACAACCGAAAGGACGTGCATCGCCGCGACCATGTCGAAATGCCCGTCGGGAAAGTCCAGCGTCCGCGCATCCATCTGCCGCAACTCGCGGACATGGGCCAGTTGCAGCCGCCGGGTCTTGTCGATGGCCTTCTGCAGCATCTCGCGGCTGAAATCGATGCCGGTGACCTGCATTTCCGGCCCGTAAAGGTCCAGCGACAGGCCGGTGCCCACGCCGACCTCAAGGACCGATCCCGGACGGCTGTTCATGTAGTCCACGGCGCGGCGCCGGCCGCTGCCGGTGACCGCCCCGAAGGTGCGGTCGTAGATCGGCGCCCAGCGCGAATAAGAGGATCGGACCGCTTCGATATCCATGGGAGCTCCTATCCGCTGCGGGGGCGTCGCGGGTCGATCCATGCCCAGATCACCATGGCGACATAGCCCAGGCAAAGCACGATCAGCGTTGCCCAGGCAAAGCTGAACAGCGCCGCGCCGAACACCACGACGCCGACAAGGAAGAACTTGACGTTCTCGCGCGAGATCTTGGTGGTCTTGAAGGACCATGTCGGCAGCCGGCTGATCATCAGCAGCCCCACCAGGATCATGTGAAGGCAGATCACTGTGTCCGGCAGCACCGCCCGGTCGGCGATCGCGAAGGACAGATACATCGGCAGCATGACCAGCAGCGCCCCCGCGGGCGAGGGCACGCCCTGGAAATAGGCGCTGTCGCCGGGCGCGTCCGCTTTGGCCGAGACGTTGAACCGCGCCAGCCGGATCACGCAGCAGACCGCGAAGACCAGGACCGAGATCCAGCCCAAGCCCCGCATGTCCTGCAAGGCCCAGAAATACAGCGTCAGGGGCGCGGCCACGCCGAAGTTCAGGAAATCGGCCAGCGAATCCAGTTCCGCCCCCATCTTGCTGGAACTGCCCAGGAGCCGCGCCAGCCGCCCGTCGATCCCGTCGATGATGCCCGCGCCGATGATCAGCAGCACGGACACGACGTAATCCCCCTGCACCCCGAAGCGGATCGCGGTCAGCCCCGCGCAGATCGCAAGAATGGTCAGGACGTTCGGCAGAAGCTGGAACAGCGAGAACTCGGCCTGGGGGGCGGGCTGGGTCATGCCTGCACCGGGGCGGTCGCATTCAGGTCGGCAAGGACGGTTTCCCCGGCCACCATGGTCTGGCCGATGTCCACCAACGGCGCGACCCCCGGCGGCAGGTAGACATCCAGCCGCGAGCCGAAGCGGATCAGGCCGAAGCGTTCCCCGGTCGCAAGCCGGTCGCCGGGCCGGACAAAGCACAGGATGCGCCGCGCGACCAGCCCGGCGATCTGCACCACCGCAAGGTCGCGCCCATCCGCCATGCGGATGCGCAGGCTGTTGCGTTCGTTATCGACGCTCGCCTTGTCCAGCGAGGCGTTGAAGAACTTGCCGGGACGGTACGAGATCGCCGCGACCTCGCCCGCGACGGGGCTGCGGTTGATGTGGCCGTTGAAGACGCTCATGAAGACGCTGACGCGGGTCAGGGGCGTGTCGGCCATGCCCAGCTCGGCGGGCGGGACCGCAGGCTCGATCAGCGAAACGATCCCGTCGGCGGGGCTCACCACCAGTCCGGGGCGGGCGGGCGTCACCCGCTCGGGGTCGCGGAAGAAGTAATAGCACCAGACCGTCAGCCCGATGCCGATCCAGCCGAGGGGCTCCCATAGCAGGAACAGCAGCAGGGTGACGGCGGCGAAGATCGCGACGAAGCGCCTGCCCTCGGGGTGCATCGGCTTGATGATCGTGTCGCGCATCCGCATCGAGAAGCTTCCCTGTCCTGTCCGGCCCGCGCGTCATAAAGCACTCAGCCGCCGGTGATCCATCCCGGATGATCGCGGGCCGCGTCCCGGCGCCCTCGGCCCCGACCCCGGTGGCGACGGGCCGTCCGCAGCGTGATCGGGTCGGGTCCGGCACATGGCCACGCGTCATCCTGCCCGGCACGCCAGCAGCCCGCAAGGGTAGCGGTGCGGAAGATCGGCCCCTCTAACCTTCCCGAAACAGCCCTCGCTCCCACACCTGATCGCGACCCACGGTCCTCCTGACAGCAGGAGACCGCCCATCTGCAACATAGGCCGGAATTGAGCATGACATCACTTGCCGAAATCGCATTCATAATTCATAATTTTTCACAACGGCGGCATCCATGGCCCCGGACATACCATGCGAGGAAGGGAGGCCGCGCGTGACACATCACCTCATTGCCATCTGCGCGCTGGTTGCGATGTTCGTCATTGCAACCGCATTGCCGATCAATATCGGCGTTCTCGCCTTTGTGGGCGCGTTCCTTGTCGGAACGCTGCTTGCGGGCGACACCACCAAGGACATCATCGGGGAATTCCCTGCCGGGCTGTTCCTGACACTGGCCGGGATCACCTGGCTGTTCGCGCTGGCGCAGAACAACGGCACCATCGACTGGCTGGTCCGGTCCGCCGTCCGCGCGGTCAAGGGGCGGCTCGCGCTGATCCCCTGGATCATGTTCTCGATCTCGGCGGTGCTCACCGCCATCGGCGCCGTGACGCCGGGGGCCGTGGCCATCGTGGCGCCGATCGCGCTGAGCTTCGCCTTCCGCTACAAGATCTCGCCCCTGATGATGGGGATGATGGTGGCGATGGGGGCCTCGGCGGGGGCCTTCTCGCCCATCGGGATCTTCGGCAGCATCACCAACGGCGTGGTCGAACGCTCGGGCCTGCCGCTCAGCCCCGGCGTGACCTTCGCCGCCAGCTTCTTCTGCAACCTCGTCTGCGTGGTGATCCTGTTCCTCGTCCTCGGCGGGCGCGAACTGATGAAGGCGCGCGTGGACCTGAGCCATACCGTCACCGTTCCGCATCTCGAGATCGCCCGGCCGGCCACCGGCCCGCAGATCTTCGGCGACAGCGAGGCGCAGGCTCTCACCCCCCGCATCGGGGCCGAGGCAGGGGGCGACCCCAACCGGCTGACGGCCGACGCGCCCAAGACCGAACTGCCCGACGGCAGCCCGATCCAGATCATCACGGTCGTGGGGCTGGCGGCGCTGGCACTGATGGTGCTGGCCTTCAAGCTCGACATCGGCTTCGTGTCGCTGACCATCGGCCTTGTCATCGCGCTGTGCCAGCCGAACCTGCAGAAGCGGGCGATGTCACAGGTCGCCTGGCCCGAGATCATGCTGATCACCGGCGTCGGCACCTATGTGGCGGTGCTGGAAAACATGGGCACCATCGATTTCGTCGGCAACAGCGTGGCCTCGATGGCCTCGCCGCTGATGGCAGGCTTGCTGCTCTTCTACATCGGCGGGATCGTTTCGGCCTTCGCCTCGTCCACAGCGCTGCTGGGGGCGCTGATCCCGCTGGCGGTGCCCTTCCTGCAGGCGGGCACCGGCATCAGCCCGGTCGCCTTCATCGCCGGGATGGCGGTCGCCTCGACCATCGTGGACGTCAGCCCCTTCTCGACCAGCGGGGCGCTGGTGCTGGCGAACTCGCAGGGCATCGACCGGCAGGTCTTCTATCGCCAGCTGCTCGGCTATGGCGCGCTGGTGACGGGGGTTGCGCCCTTCCTTCTGTGGATCATCTTCGTGGTCATTCCCGGCTGATCCCGGCCCGCGGATGCGGCGCAACCGCGCCGCATCCGCTTTGGCATTGACCCTCGCTGTCAAAAATTGCATTCATTATTCAAAATCACGCGCCTTATGGGAGACAGGTCCATGACCCATGTGTTCGGTCGTCACTTCCTTCAGATCCCCGGTCCCAGCCCGGTGCCGGATCGCGTCCTGCGGGCCATGTCGGCGCAGGTCATCGACCACCGCGGCCCCGAGTTCGGCGAACTGGGTCTCAAGGCGCTGGCCGGGATGAAGACGATCTTCAAGACGGAAGCGGATGTCATCATCTACCCGTCCTCCGGCACCGGCGCATGGGAGGCGGCGCTGGCCAACGTGCTGAAGGAAGGCGACCGCGTCCTGATGTACGAGACCGGCCATTTCGCCACCCTGTGGAAGAAGATGGCCGAGAAGCTGGGCGTCCGGGCCGAGTTCATCGGCGGCGACTGGCGCGCGGGCGCCGATCCCGACCGGATCGAGCAGCACCTGAGGGCCGACAGCGCCCACGAGATCAAGGCCGTCTGCGTCGTCCACAACGAGACCTCGACCGGCTCGGTTTCGCCCATCGCGGATGTGCGGCGGGCCATTGACGCGGCAGGGCATCCGGCGCTTCTGATGGTGGACACGATCTCGGGCCTTGCCTCGATCGACTTCCGTTTCGACGAATGGGGCGTGGATGTGGCCGTTTCCGGCTCGCAAAAGGGCCTGATGCTGCCGCCGGGGATCAGCTTCAACGCCGTCAGCGGCAAGGCGCTGGAGGCCGCGAAGCAGAACGGGATGCGCCGGTCCTACTGGGACTGGCAGGAGATGGTCGAGATCAACGGCAAGGGCTATTTCCCCTATACGCCCGCGACCAACATGCTCTACGGCCTCGTCGAGGCCATCGACATGCTGCACGAGGAGGGGCTGGACACCGTCTTCGCCCGCCACCAGCGCCATGCCGCCGCGGCCCGCGCCGCCGTCCGCGCCTGGGGGCTGGAGGTGCTGTGCAACCGGCAGGGGCATGAAAGCGGCGTGCTGACCACGGTGATGATGCCCGAAGGGCACAGCGCCGACGCCTTCCGGGCCGCAGCCTTGCGGCATTACAACATCTCGCTGGGCAGCGGGCTGTCCAAGGTCGCGGACAAGGTGTTCCGCATCGGCCATCTGGGCGACATCAACGACCTGACGCTGGTCGGCGCGCTCAGCGGCGTGGAAATGGCGCTGTCCAAGGCCGACGTGCCGCATGACAGGGGAGGCGTCGCGGCCGCCATGGCGCATCTGGAAGCCACCCCCGCCCCCGGCATCGACGCCTGAGCGGCTTGCGCCCCGCATCGCCGGGGCGCATCACCACGGGGAACCGACAGGAGGACCGCATGACCCTGACACTCGACATGGCCCGCAAGCTGGCCGATCTCTGCCTGGACCGGGCCGGAGAGATGAAGCTGAAGCCGCTGACCGTGGCGGTGCTGGACGCCGCCGGGCATCTCAAGGTGCTGCTGCGGCAGGACGGGACCAGCCTGCTGCGGGCGGACATCGCGCAGGGCAAGGCGCGGGGGGCCATCGGCATGGGGATGGGCTCTCGCGCGATCTACAACCGCGCGCAGGAACAGCCCTATTTCATCCAGGCGATGAACACGATCGCGGGCGGCAGCCTCGTCCCCGTGCCGGGCGGCGTTCTGGTCCGCAAGGATGGCGCGATCATCGGCGCGGTCGGCATCACCGGCGACACGTCCGACAATGACGAGGCCTGCGCCGTCGCCGCCATCGAGGCCCTGGGCCTTGAGGCCGATCCGGGCTGAAGGTCTGGCGCGGGGCGCGGGGGCGGTGATACCATCGCCCCCGAAGACCCCACGGGACCATCCACAGGGTGACCGATGAACTACGTCCCCGACAGCCTGAAGCCGCCGCGGCGCCGGACGCTGCACGAGGAACTGACGCAGCGGCTGCGCGACCTCATCATCCACGGCGACTTGCCGCCGGGGGCAAAGGTGCCAGAGATGGAGTTGTGCGAGGCCTATGACGTGTCCCGCACGCCGCTGCGCGAGGCGCTGAAGGTGCTGGCCTCGGAAGGGCTGGTGGTGCTGGAACCCAACCGCGGCGCCCGCGTCAGCCGGATCACGCAGGAGGATCTGGACGAACTGTTCCCCGTCATGGGCGCGCTTGAAGCCTTAGCGGGCGAACTCGCCTGCCAGAACATCACCCCCGCCGAGCTTGAGGAAATCCGCGCCCATCACGCCGCGATGCTGGACCGTTACCGGGCGGGCGATCTTGGCGGCTATTACGCCGCGAACCAGAAGATCCACGAGGGCATCCTGAATGCCGCCCGCAACCCGACCCTGACCGCCCATTACCGGGCGCTGTCGGCGCGGGTGCAGCGGGCGCGCTATGTCGCCAACACCACCCTCGCCCGCTGGGCGCAGGCGGTCGCGGAACATGAGCGGATCATCGAGCATCTTTCGGCCCGCGACGGCGCGAAGCTGGCCACAACGCTGCGGCAGCATCTGGAAAACAAGCTGCGCGCCGTTAGCCAATCCCTTGCCGGTCAGACAGCTGCCATCCAGCCCTGATTGGATTCAATCCGCGCCGGGATCTAGGCAGTTTGCCGACGGTCCGCTATGCTTGCCGCCCGGATTACAGGGATGGGGCGGATGAACGAGTTGACGGCACGCGGCGCGCCTTCGGTCGAGCGTATCGGCACCACCCTGCATGGCGAGATCCTGTCCCGCCTGCGCGATCATGTCGTCCATGGCGACCTTCCCGACGGTGCCCGCATCTCGGAACGCGAGTTGTGCGAACGCTTCGGCGTCTCGCGCACGCCGCTGCGCGAGGCGTTGAAGGTGCTGGCCTCGGAAGGGCTGATCGAGCTTCTGCCCAACCGGGGCGCCCGCGTGAAGGTGCTGACTCCTGATGAGATCGGCGAGTTGTTCGACCTCATGGGCGGGCTTGAGGCCCTGGCCGGGCGGCTCGCCTGCGAGCGGATCACGCCTGCCGGGTTCGACGCCATCGAAGAGGCGCATCGTGAGATGTATGCCTTTTACCTGCGCGGCGACCGGCAGGGCTATTTCGCCTGCAACCAGCGCATCCACGAGGCGATCCTTGCCGCCGCCGGGAACGGTGCCCTTTCGGCTGCGGCCCGCACGCTGCTGGGCCGTCTGCGCCGCGTCCGCTTCGCCGCCAATCTCGACGAGCAGGGCGAACGCTGGCGCGAGGCCGTGCGGGAACACGAAGCGATCCTCGACGCCCTGCGCCGCCGGGCGGGGGGCGAGTTGGCGGACCTGCTGTTTGCCCATCTGCGCAGCACCAAGGACGCCATCCTGCGGAACCTGTCCACAAACTGAATACCATCCTGCGGCCGAATCCAAATATTGTATTCAATTTCTTTGCCCGCTACCCTCTGGTTGACCCACCAGCAGGAAGGCACCGGCAGATGAACGCATCCACCAAGCCCCACACCCCTCCGGCCGCCCGCAGCCAAGCGTTTCAGACGGCGCTGGCCAAGGCGCTGGAAGGCGAGGTGCGCTTCGACGCCTTCACCCGCGGGCGCTATGCGACGGATGCCTCGATCTACCAGATCCTGCCGCGCGCCGTGGCCTTCCCCCGGCACGAGGCCGACATCGCCGCCGCCCTGCAGGTCGCGGGCGAGCATGGCGTGCCGGTGATCGCGCGCGGCGGCGGCACCTCGCAGAACGGCCAGCCGATCGGGGACGGGCTGATCCTCGACATGTCGCGCCACTTCAACGGCGTCACCGACTATGATCCGCAGGCCCGCACGGTCCGCGTGCGCCCCGGCACGGTCCTGACCACGCTGAACGACCAGCTGCGCAAGGACGGGCTGTTCTTCCCGGTCGAGCCCTCGACCGCCTCGCGCTGCACCCTCGGGGGGATGGCGGGGAACAACTCGTCGGGTGCCCGCTCGCTGCGCTTCGGCAAGATGGTGGACAACGTGCTGGCCATCGACGGGATGCTGCATGACGGCGAGCGTTTCTCTCTCGGCGAGGCGCCGCCCGCCGCCCTGCCCTCGCGCCCGCGCGCGATCATCGAGCGGCTGACCGCACTTGCCCATGAGCATCGCGGCGAGATCGAGACGGTCTTCCCCAAGGTCCAGCGCCGCGTCGGCGGCTACAACCTTGACGAGCTGCTGCCGGACAACCCGAATTATTCGCACCTGCTGGTCGGGTCCGAAGGCACGCTGGCGCTGACCACCGGCATCACGCTGAAGCTGTCGGCGCTGCCTAGGCACCGCGTCATGGGCGTCTGCCATTTCCCCAGCTTCCGCGCCGCGATGGAGACGACGCAGCACATCGTCGCGCTGGACCCGGTTGCGGTCGAGCTGGTGGACAACAACGTGCTGGTGCTGGGCGCCGACATCCCCCTGTTCGTCCGCACGCTCAGCGACATCACCCGCGGCAGGCCCAACTGCCTGCTGCTGGTCGAATTCGCGGGCGACGACCTCGACGCGCTGAAACGCGACCTCAAGCGCCTTGACCAGTGCATGGCCGATCACGGCTTCCCCGACGCGGTGGTCGAGGTGGTCGAGCCCGCCCGCCAGAAGCCCGTCTGGGACGTGCGCGAGGCCTGCCTGAACATCATGATGTCGATGAAGGGGGACGGAAAGCCCGTGTCCTTCATCGAGGATTGCGCCGTTCCGCTGGAACACCTGGCCGATTACACCGACGCCGTGACCGAGGTCTTCAGCAGGCATGGCACGGTCGGGACCTGGTATGCCCATGCCTCGGTCGGCTGCCTGCATGTCCGCCCGATCCTGAACATGAAGTCTGATGACGGCGTGCGGAAGATGCGCGCCATCGCCGAGGAAACCGCCGATCTGGTGCGCCGCCACAAGGGATCGTTCTCGGGCGAGCATGGCGACGGCATCTCGCGGTCGGAATTCGTGGAACCGCTGTTCGGCGCAAAGCTGACCCACGCCTTCGAGCAGGTGAAGGACAGCTTCGACCCGGAAAACCGCCTGAATCCGGGCAAGATCGTCCGGCCGCTGAAGATGGACGATCGCAGCCTGATGCGCTTCAAGCCGGGCTATGCGGCGGTGCAGCCGGAAAGGACCGCGCTTGACTGGTCGGACTGGGGCGGCTTCGGTGGCGCGGTCGAGATGTGCAACAACAACGGCACCTGCCGGAAGCTGGCGGGCGGGACCATGTGCCCGTCCTACCGCGCGACGCGGGACGAGCAGCACCTGACGCGGGGGCGGGCGAATTCGCTGCGGCTGGCGATCTCGGGGCAGCTCGGCCCCGACGCCTTCACCTCGGCCGCCATGAAGGACACGCTGGATCTTTGCGTGTCCTGCAAGGGCTGCAAGCGCGACTGCCCCACGGGCGTGGACATGGCGCGGATGAAGATCGAGTTCCTGCACCATTACCACAAGAAGCATGGGCTGCCCCTGCGCGAACGGCTGATCGCCAACCTGCCGCGCCTTGCCCATCGCGCGAACCGCCTTGCCCCGGCGCTGAACCTGCGCGATCGCATCCCCTTTGTCGCGAAGCTTTCCGAACGGATGCTGGGCTTTTCCGCCAAGCGCAGTCTGCCGAAATGGGGCCGCCCGTGGAAAGAGGCGCGGCCCATTGCGCGGCCCGAGGACGTGGTCGGCGACGGGCTGGACCTTGTGCTCTTCGGCGACACCTTCAATCGCTATTTCGAGCGCGAGAACCTTGAGGCCGCCGAGCGGGTACTGCTGGCCGCGGGATATCGCCTGCACCGGGTCCAGCCTGCAGACGGCAGCCGGCCCATGTGCTGTGGGCGGACATGGCTTGCCTCGGGGCAGACCGACGAGGCGCGGGCCGAGGTCCGCCGCTCGGCCGACGCGCTCAGGCCCTTCGTCACGCGGGGCGCGCGGGTCGTGGGGCTGGAGCCGTCCTGCATCCTGACCTTCCGCGACGAGATGACGGCGCTGCTGCCGGCATCCGAAACCGGCTTCCTCGACGGCAAGGCGCTGCTCTTCGAGGAGGTGCTGGCCGCCGACCTCAAGGCGGGCAAGGTCACGCTGCCGCTGGCCGACCAAGGCGGGCGGGTCGCGCATCTGCACGGGCATTGCCACCAGAAGGCCTTTGATGTCATGGGTCCGGTCGAAACCGTCCTTCGCAGCGTGCCCGGGTTGGAACTGAAGGTGATCGAAAGCTCCTGCTGCGGGATGTCGGGGGCCTTCGGCTATGCGACCGAGAACCACGAGGTCTCGATGAAGATGGCCGAGCTGTCGCTGCTGCCCACCGTCCGCAAGGCAGGACCGGACGACCTGATCGTGGCCGACGGCACCAGTTGCCGCCACCAGATCCAGGACGGCGCGGACCGGCAGGCCATCCATGTCGCGCAGGTGCTGGACCGGGCGCTGATCCGGGCGTGACCCTGCCCTTGCAGCCTGCCGATGGGATCTGAACCTTCCGGCAGGGTGCCGGAACATGGGACTGCGGAACAGGATCACCGCAGGCGGATTCTCCTGCTCGAAGGTTCGGCTGCCCGAACTGGCAGGGCATCAGGTCTTCGAGGCAGCTTTCGGCGGGTGCGAGAGCCTGCGCAACGTGGCTGCGATATGGCTGACGGGATTCAGGTCGGCGATCCTGCAGGCCGCAAGAGCAAGGCGCTCTCTTCCTCGGCAACGTGACCTGCGACGGGGGCGTCCGTCCGGTTCAGGCCCATCCTCCGTTCATTCGACACATCTCGGGCGTCATGGCGCGCTTCTGCCAGGTTGCTCGCGCGGAAGCTGGGCGGCCGGGAAAGGCGTTCCGCGATTTCGTCCGCGAGGATTCCGTGGCCTGCGGCATAGCGCGCGAGTTCCAGGTGCATCTCGTCCAGCGCGTCGCAGAAGACGCTCTCGCGGCTGAAGCCATGCGCGCGGCTGTAGCGGTTGAAGACGTCGCCCCCGCCGCAGACGCGCCGCCAGTCGCAGCCGCGGCAGCGCTGGGGAAGCTGGTCGATGCCCGTGACGATCCCCTGCCAGAGCGGGCTTTCGATGAACTCGCCCAGGGTGGTGTCGAAGACGCTCATGCCGGTTTCCTGAAAGCGCGGGTCCTGGCCCTTCAGGTTGTCGTCCGGTCCCAGTTCGCCGTCGCTTGTCACGGTGATGACGTTGTGGCGGTTCGCGATCCGCATGTCGCGCCATGCCGCGCCCTCGTCCGAGATCATCCCCTTCAGCGGCTCGGACAGGATCCGCATCGGCACGGTGGGGGTCGCCGGATCGGTCCAATGCGCCACGAGTCGGCGCATGAAGCCGCGCCATTTCCCGGCGTCGATCCGCATCCCCGTGTCATGCCCTTCGCGCGGCAGCAGAAAGCTGACCGAGGCAAAGCCGAGTTCCCCGATCAGGTGGTCATAGACCTCGGCCGGGTCCTGGTCGGGGTCGATGACGCAAAGGCAGCCGGGTTGCGCAATCCTGCCCGCACGGGCGGCCTCCTGCGCGATGCGAAGGCCCTGCAGGACCCGGGCATGGCTGCCCCTGCCCTTCTTGTCGATCCGGGCGCGGTCGTTGACCGCCGCGGGTCCGTCAAGGCTGATGCCGATGCCGACCTCGTGCTTTTCGAAGAGATCGATCCATTCCGCGTCGATCAGCATGCCGTTCGTCTGCACGCCGAGGTAAAGCCTTGTCCGCTCGGGCATCGCGGCTTTCAGGCGGCTGCACATCGCATCGAAGGCCGGCTTCTTCATCAGCAGCGGCTCTCCGCCGTGCAGGCCAAGGTAGATGTCGTCCAGTTCCAGCTCGCGGGCGCCGCGGGCCAGGAAGCCGGCCAGCGCCTCGATCGTCGCGGGCTTCATCACGGCCGAGTGGCGAAGCCATGTCTCGTCCCCGCCGAAGAAGAAGTAGCAGTAGGTGCAGGCCAGGTTGCAGCGTTCGGTGATCTTGGCGACGATGTCGATCGACCGCTGCCGGCGGACTTGGGTCATCGGTTCCTCCTTCGGAGAGCAGGCCTGCCGCAACAGGCGACGGCAGGGGATGAAGGGCGCGGCATGAACCGCACCCTCCCCGGCGCCTCAGCGCTGAACGGTGCGGTCGGTGCGGGAATCGTGGTTGGTCCCCGAGCCGGTCGAGATGTGGTTGCCGCTTGAACTGTGCCCGCAGCCGCAACGCCCGCCCGCGATCTCGGAAAGATGCTCGTCGAGAAGTTGCGTAAGCGGAGCGGCCGGCTCGCCCGAGCCGGTGATGCGGCCGATCAGGCGGCCATAGGTGGAACGCGTGGTCATGTCCGTCTCTCCTGCCGGCGGCTTACCTGCACTGGGTGCGGCTGTCGTGGGTTTCGTTGCAGCCCGTCGAGATATGGGCGCAGCCCGGTCCGGGGTTCGCCCCGCCCGACACGCTGTCGAGATGGGCCTCGAGAAGCGGCGTCAGTTCGCCCTGCTTTCTGTCCGGGGCGATGCGCTTGATGAAGTTCATGACGGTTTTCTCCTTCCGGTTGGTGGCCAGGCTGGCCGTTATTCCGCAGCCGTCGCGAGCGCCTCGCCCCGGACCTCGCCCAGGCTCACCACCCGGTCGGTGGCGGCGAGGGTCGAGGGGCGGTGCGCCACGACGATGCGGGTGATGTCGAGCCGACGGACGGCGGCGTTGATCGCGCGCTCGTTTTCCTCGTCGAGGTGGCTCGTGGCCTCGTCGAGGATCAGGATGCCGGGACGCCGGCAGAGCGCCCTGGCAAGAAACAGCCGCTGGCGCTGACCGCCGGAAAGCGCGCTTCCCATGTCGCCCACCAGCGTCTCGTAGCCCATGGGGAAGGCCTCGATCTCGTCATGGATCGCGGCCATCCGCGCCGCGGCGACGACCGCGTCCCGGCCAGCCTCGGGATCGAAGGCGGCGATGTTGTCGGCGATGGAACCGGCGAACAGCCGGTCGTCCTGCAGCACGCAGCCGATCCGGTCGCGGTAGGCCGCAAGCCCCGTCCGCCCAAGCGGGATGCCGTCGATCAGCACCTGCCCCCCGGTGGGACGCGCGAGGCCGGCGACGATCGCCAGAAGGGTGGACTTGCCCACCCCCGACGGGCCGGCGATGCCCACGCATTCCCCGGCGCGGACATGAAGGGAAAACTCCGACAGCACCTCGGGATCGCCCGGCGCGTAGCGGAAAGAGACATCGCGCAGTTCCAGCGAAGCCGCCTTCCAGCCGACCCGCGGCGGCAATGCTGCCGGCGGATCGGGTTCCTCGGTTTCGGCCAGCGCGATGTCGGCGATGCGTTCGCCGTGCAGCGACATCATCAGGAACTGCAGCGCCGTATCGACAAGCGCGTTCACCCGCGTGGCGAACTGGTCCTTGTAGGCGAGGAAGGCCACGAGGGTGCCCACCGTGAGATCCCCGGCTAGGATCGCCCGTGCGCCCAGCGCCATGACAAGGATGCGGTCGAAGCCGAAGAGGCCCGTGCCCGCCGCCGCGAAGGCCGCGTCCAGCTTCTGGACCCGCAGCTCGGCATTCACCCGGTCGATCAGGTGGTTGATCCAGGTGCCCCGGCGGCGCCCCTCGATGTTCATCGCCTTGACGCTGGCGATGCCGCGCACGGATTCCATGAAATGGGTGGTTTCCTGCGCCGCGTGCAGGATCGCTTCCTCGGACATCGCCCGATAGGCGCGGTATGAGGCCAGGCGCAGGGCGATATAGGCGGCAAGGCTGGCAAGCGCGATCCAGATGAGCCAGCCGCCATAAAGCCACATCATCACCACCAGCGTGACCGACATGATGCCGTCGATGATCGACTGGATCGCCCGCGTGGTCAGCGTGCGCTGCATCGCGTCGATGGAGCCGAAGCGCGAGACGACGTCGCCGATGTGGCGCTTGGTGAAGAAGGACAGCGGCAGGCGCATCATCTGGTCGAAGAGGCTGACCTTCCACTGCAGCGTCAGGCTGGTGCCAAGAAGCATGGTCGCCCAGGCGCGCGCAAATCCCGCCGCGACCTGCAGCGCGAGAAGCAGGCCGAGCGCCAGCGCGATGATGGTGAGCAGGTCGACATCTGCCGCGACCACCACCTCGTCGAGGATCAGGGCAAAGCCGATCGGCAGGGCGATCACCGCCACCTCGAGCGCAAGCGAGATGGCGAGGATCTGCGCCGCCGCGCCGCCAAGGCCGGAGGTGCGGCGCAGCAGGTCGAGGACGCGGATGCGGGCGCGCTCGACGCGGGGGCGGAAGCTTTCGGTGGGCCATGCTTCCAGCGCGACCCCGGTGAATTGCCGCGACACCTCGGCCATGGGCAGGCGCCTGCGCCCGATGGCCGGATCGTGGATGATGACATGGCGCCGCTGGACCCGCACCAGCACGACGAAATGGTTGTGCCCCCAGTGCAGCACGGCCGGCAGCCGCAGGCGCGAAAGGTCCTCAAGCTCCAGCCGGACGGCGCGGGTGGCGAGATCGAGCCTGGCGCCCAAGCCCACCAGGTCGCGCATCGTCGCGCCCTTGATCGATGCGGGATGCCTTTGGCGCAAGGCCGCCAGGTCGATGACATGGCGATGATGCCCGGCGATCATGGCGAGGCAGGCGGCCCCGCATTCCGCCGCCTCCACCTGCAGGATGGCGGGCGTCCGCGAGGGAAAGCCGCCCGAAATGCGCCTGACCAGATCGGCGCTCATGCCCCGCCCCCCGACGCGGCGGCAAGGGTGCCGCGCAGCCCGTAGACCGGCTCGAAGATCCACTGGTAGATCGGCCGGGTGTCCACCAGCACATGCGCCTCGACCTGCATGCCGGCCTGAAGCGGCTCGTCCCGGCCATAGGCATGGACGGCCTGCGTCTCGGGCTGGACCGTGATGCGGTAGACTGCGCCGGGCTCATCGCTGCCTGGCGGGCCTGGCGCAACCTGCGCCAGATCATCCGGCCGCAGCGCCGCGCGCGAGATCACCGTGACGCGCCCCGGATGCTGCCCGAACTTCTGGTACGGGAAGGCTTCATAGCGCAGCAGCACCGGCGCGCCTTCCCGCAGGAAGCCGATGGCGTCGCTGGGGGCCAGAAGCTGGGCGACGAGCGGCTGATCCGTGGGAACCAGGGTCAGAAGCGGGTCCGCCGCCGCGACGGTCTGGCCGGGTTGGGCAAGGATGCCGGTGACAAGGCCGTCCCGCGGGGCGCGTACGAACAGTTCGCGCCGGGCCTCGCTTTCGGAAACTTCCTGCTCGATCCCGAGCATCTCGCGGCGGATCGCGGCCAGCCGTTCTTCCGAGGCAAGGTCGAAGCCGCCGAGATCGTGTTCAAGCGCGGCGATGCGCGCCTCGATCTGCAGCCGCTCGCGCCGCAGCCCGGCCAGGCGCGCCCGCTCGGCATTGAGGGACTGCAGCCGGGATTCCACGTCGCTGCTGCGGACCAGCCCGCGGCCGAGCATCTGTTCCTGCCGCTCGGCGATCGCGGCAAGATCGGTGGCATAGGCCTTCACCTCGGCGATCTCGGCGCTGATCGCGGCCTGTTCACGCTGCGCCTCGGCGCGCTCGTCGGCCAGCCGCGACTTGTCGCGCCGGTCCACGTCCGCCTGGCGGGCAAGGGTCGCGGCAAGCTCATCCCGCCGTTCGCGCAGAAGCGCCGCGACCCTGCCCTGCGTGTCGCCAAGCTGGGTGCTGCTGTCGATGCCGACGACGTATAATACGTCGTCGCGCCGCACCTCGTCGCCTTCGCGCACCCGCAGCTCGATGATGCGCCCCGCCGCCGGGGCCTGAAGGCGGGCAAGGCCATCCGCGGGCATCACCACGCCGGTGACGCGCACCCGCCGCCCGTAATCGCCGAAAACCAGAAGCGCCAGCAGGCCCCCGACAAATGCGACAGAGAACAGCGCGAAAGCCGCCACGGGCAAGGACCGAAGCACCGTCGGCCGGCCAAGCCAGGCCGACTGGCGCGCCTCGAACGACTCGGGCCGGAACAGCGGTTTCGCCATCGGCTTACGCCCTCCGCCCGGCCGGCGCGCAGATCCGCGTGAAGGAAAGCATCGGCTTCACCATCCCCCTCCTGCCCTCAGGCGGACAGGATGCCGCAGGTGCCCGGACCCGGTAATAGTGAAGACTCACTATGCCGATGCGGGTTGACGCCCGGCGCCGATCCCCCAGACTTCCCCTGCCTGACAGGTGCCATTCCGGTCCGGGGGGGGGAAGATGCACGCGCGCAGGATCATCGTTGCGGACGACCACCCCCTTTTCCGCGAGGGCATCCGCCGCATCATCCAGAGGCGGTTTCCCGATGCCGAGGTGCGCGAAGCCGGCACCATGGCCGAGTTGCTGGAACAGGCCCGCGCGGGTCCGCCGCCGGCGCTGTTCGCCCTTGACCTCGTCTTCCCGGGCTTCGCGCCGCGCCGGTCCATCCACGAGCTGCGGGCCGAGTTCAAGCTGGCGTCGGTGGTCATCATCTCGATGCTGGACGACGAACGGACGGTCGATCAGGTCATGGCGGCCGGGGCGGACGGGTTCATCGGAAAGGACGTGCCTGCGCAGGAAATCGGGGCCGCCATCGCGGCGGTCTGGGGTGGCGAAACCGTTGTCATGCTGCAGCGCGAGGCAGGCCTGTCCGGCAGTCCCGAACCCCCGCTCGCCGCGCTGACGCCGCGCCAGCGCGAGGTCCTGCGGCTGGTCGCCAAGGGGCTGACCAACAAGGAGATCGCGCGCGATCTTTGCATTTCGCCCGCGACGGTCAGCCTTCACGTCTCGGCGCTGTTGCAGGCGCTGGGCGTCAGTTCGCGCGCAGGGGCAGCGGCCCTTGCGGCCGGGGAGGGCCTGTGACGGGCCGCTCTGCCCTGCCGAGCCATTGTGCCGCAATGGCTGCACGCAGTTCCGCCGGCCGCACCGGCTTTGCCAGCACCGGGGTGTCCCGGTCGACCGGGTCGTGAAGGTCCAGCGCCTCATGCCCGGTTATGAGAACGGCAGGGATATGCCGGCCGCTTGCCGCGCGCAGGCTTTCCACCGCGGCGCGGCCATCCTTGAGCCCGCCCAAGTCGAGATCGGCCACGATCAGATCGCAGGCGACCGGCCCTGCGGGCGCGGCGGCGACCGCCCGGGTTTCGCATCCCCAACTGGCCAGAAGCATGGCGGTTGCGTCCCGCACCTCGCGGTCGTCCTCGATCAGCAGGATGCGAAGGCCGTCCAGCGGCGTCGTCCTGCGCCGGGGCAGCCGTGCGCGCTGCTGTTGCGGCGGCGCCAGCCGAAGCCCGTCCAGGGCTGCACTCGTTCCGCGGCCCGGGACCGATGAGATCGTCACCTTCAGGTCCATCAGCGCGGCCATGCGCTTGACGATGGAAAGCCCCAGGCCCACCCCCTCGATTTCGTCATCCGGGTCCCTGCCGCGATAGAATTCGTCAAACACATGGGGCAGGTGTTCGGGGGCAATGCCGCGGCCACGGTCATGCACCTCGATGGCAATCCCACCGTTGCGCCGGCGGCAGCCGACCAGCACCGAGCCGGCAGGCGCATATTTCAGCGCATTCGAGACAAGGTTCTGCACCACGGTCGCAAGCAGCCCGGGGTCTGTCAGCACCTGCTGCCTTGTGGGCACGACGCGCAGGTCCACTTCCGCCCAGCGGACGGCCTCGGAGTTCTGGGCCGCGATCTCGCGAAGAAGCTCGCCCAGGTCGACCACCTCTTGGCGGACCACGACGCGCCCGCTGTCAAGCGTCGCGACATCCAGCAATGAACGGAACAGGCGCGACACGCTCTGCAGCGAGCGGTCGATGCGGTCCACCATCACCCGCTCTTCCGGCCCCAGCGGCGCCGCGCGCAGGCAGTCGGTGAAAAGACCGATCGCATGGACGGGCTGGCGCAGGTCATGGCTTGCCTGGGCCAGAAAGCGGGTCATCGCGCGGTTGGCGGCCTGCGCTTCCTCATGGGCGCGGCGCGTCCGGGTCAGCAGGACATGGGCGTAGGCCGGCACCAGCACCGCCGCCAGGATGAAGGTCGCCACCATGAAAGGCTGGGCGCGCCAGAAGTCGGAGAACATCGTGACGGTGGCGATGGCAAGAAGGGCGCTGACGGTGCCCGCCAGCAGGTAGCGCGGACCATAGCGCATCCCGTATCCGAGCGTGATCCAGATCAGCACCATGAAGATCGGCAGCAGGATCCTGTCCCCCATGGACAGGACAAAGGCCGTGCTGCCGTAGTCGTTGAGCATCGCCAGCGCCCGCCGCCCGTGCCGGACGCCGGGATGGCGGCGGATGGCTGCGAAGAGCCATGTCGAGACGAGGAAGAACATCCCCATCCAGACGGCCACAACCGCCGCAGCGCCCGTCGGCAACAGATCGAGGATCATGGCGATGAGGATGTAGCCTGCCGCGGCGCCTCCGATCCAGAAGCGGACGATCGCCTGGGCCAGCTCGGTGTCGTCGGCCTCTTCCGCCCCGGAAGCCGGTGGTGGATACCGCTCCCGGTGCATGCTCGTTTGATCCTTGGGATTCAGAGACTTCCTCCTCGTTCACGCCCGTCGTCCTGCGGCCTGAAGGCTACCTTTTCTGGACGCCCCGTCCAGCCGTCACGGAAAACCGCAGCCCCTGTCCACGGCCCGTGAGAGCATCGCGAATCCGATGGCACCGCGATGGATCAGGTGATCCCGCATGGGCAGGTTCGCCATGATCTCTTGCGGTGGACAAAGGATCGGCTTCTCTGCCAAGCTGGCGGCCGGGGGCGATCAGCCTGCTGGAAACTTCCTGAGCCATGATCGGGGTGCTGGTGGATATGGCTGGCCTGCATGACACCCGGACCGGCCAGAGGAGCCGTAGCCTTGCGCGTGAGAAGGCCGTGCCCGGCTGACGACCATGCCCGGCATCGGGCCGATTACCGCCACCGCGCTGGACGCTCTTCCACCGCCGATCCGCGCAGGGTGCGGCGAGCATCTCTGCCACTCGGAACCTGCGCCGACCAAGGCATATTCCCCGCAGGAGATCAGGGAATCATCTTCGGGGGATTGCGTCCAGCCGCTTCAAGCCCGGCAATCGCCCCGTTATGGTCTGAAGACGGATTCGCAGGCTGCAAGGCAGCCTGGTCATTGTTCTGGGAGAAGCAGTGTCCGGTTATTCTGCAACGACGATCCGTCGGGCGTCTGGCCGTGGATCCTTGATGCATGGAACCGCGACGTTTGCGCTTCCGATATCTGCCCTTCTACTTCCGGGCCGCGCAGCGCGTAAGGTCGTGTCGCAGGCTGAACAAGGGAGCGAAGCTTCAGCCGCAGCAGGGGCTGGCCTGAAAGCCGCCCCGACTGGGGCGGCAAGGTTCTTCTGCTTCATTCTCGCCTCGGTCTTCCCCATCATCGGCCGGGCCCCCGCGCCGGGCGGCCGATGTGAGCTCACAGCCGCCCATTCGCCGCGCTAACAGGGCCGGGGCCAGGACCGGAGAGCCAGCATCCCGGCCCCATTGCTTCCAAGTATCTGGATTTACCGATGGGTGCGAACACGCGCACCATGGTCTTGCAATGCAGTCAGTCACTTGCGTGGCATGGTGGAGCGGGTGATGGGAATCGAACCCACGTATTCAGCTTGGAAGGCTGCTGCTCTACCATTGAGCTACACCCGCATGAAGTGCAGCTTTACCCAAGCGCGGGCCGCGGTGCAAGCGGGCCGCGCTTGACCGGCGCGGATCGCGGGGGCACTCAGGCGCAATGATCGACATCCGCCCCGTGGTCCACGCGATTGCCAAGCTTTCCGTTGCCATGGGCGGGCTGATGCTGTTGCCGGCGGCGATCGACTGGATGGCGGGCGATCCCAACTGGCTGGCCTTCCTGGCCACCGGCTGCGGGACGATCCTGCTGGGCAGCATGGCCATGCTCGCCACCCGCAGCGACGGCGGGCGGTTCCAGATCGAGCAGGCGTTTCTGCTGACCTCGGGGCTGTGGCTGGTGCTGCCGGTTCTGGGGGCGGTCCCCTTCATGCTGGGCGCGCCGGGGGCAGGCTGGACCGACGCCATGTTCGAAGCAATGTCGGGCATGACCACGACCGGCGCCACGGCCTTCCGGGACCTCGACGGCCTGCCCTTGGGCACGCATCTGTGGCGCGGCATCCTGCAATGGTCGGGGGGCCTCGGCATCGTCGTCGTCGCCATGGTCTTCCTGCCGGTCATGCGGGTCGGGGGCATGCAGTTCTTCCGCTCGGAAGGCTTCGACACCATGGGAAAGGTCATGCCCCGCGCCGGCCAGATCGCGGCCGAGATGTCCTATCTTTACCTTGGCATCACCCTCGCCTGCGCCCTGACCTATGCGGCCTTGGGCATGAACGGCTTTGACGCGGTGATGCATGCGCTGACGACCTGTTCCACCGGCGGCTTCGGCCGCTATGACGCGAGCTTCGGCCCCTTCGTCGGCCCGATCCAGTATGCGGCGTCATTCTTCACCATCCTTGCCTCGATCCCCTTCGTGCGGATGCTGCAACTGGCGCATGGCGATCCCCAACCGATCTGGCGCGACAGCCAGATCCGCGCCTACCTGGGCATCATCGCCGCCGTCTGCGTCCTGATCGTGACCTACGAGGCGATCTGGCGCGAGGTCGCGCTGTCCTTCGACCTCATGCGCGAGGTCGTCTTCAACGTCGTCACCGTGATCTCGGGGACCGGCTTCTTCACCGTGGACGTGACGCAATGGGGGCACCTGCCCTTCGTGCTGCTGATCCTCGTCGGGCTGGTGGGCGGCTGCACCGGATCGACCGTCTGCTCGATCAAGGTCTTCCGCTACCAGGTGCTGTTCGAGGCGCTGCGGGGGCAGCTTGTCCAGATGCACTCGCCCCACCGCGTCCGCCCCCTGCGCCTGCAGGGGCGCAGGCTGGACGCCGAGGTGGTGAACTCGGTCATGGCCTTCTTCACCATGTTCGTGCTGAGCTTCGGTGTGCTGATCGTCGCGCTCGCGCTGAGCGGGCTGCACGCGCGTACGGCCCTGACCGCCGCCTGGACCGCCATCGCCAATGTCGGACCCGTCTGGGGACCCGAGGTCACCGCGAACGGCGGCGTGACGAGCTTTCCCGGCACGGCCAAGTGGCTGATGATCGGCGGCATGTATCTGGGGCGGCTGGAACTGATCACCGTCTTCGTGGTGCTGATGCCACGCTTCTGGCGGCAGTGATCAGGCGGGCTCGTCCGGGGACAGGGCGGCGTCCTCGGGCGCGGGTTCTGCCGCCGGCGTGACCCGGATGCTGTCGAGGATCTCGGCGGCGACGCGGGGCTGGTCGGCGGCGTCCATCACCGGCCAGATCAGCACCATGCCCTGCACCCGGCCGTCCGCGACGCGCGCCTCGGCCTGGCCGATATGGGTGTCGTTGCGCCCGATCAGCGTGGCGCGGCCCCGCGTCACCTGCCGCTCGGGCGAGGGCACCCAGCCCAGCGCGGTGACAAGGCCGGTGAAATCCAGCATCTCCTGCTGGCCGCCCGGCGCGCCGTAAAGGATCAGCGCCGCGCCCGAGCCGTCCCTGGGACCATAGATCGACAGCCCCTGTTCGTTGCGGTCGAATTGCAGCCGGTCCATCGGCGCCATCAGCGACAGCCCCGACTGCGGATCGTCCAGCCGGGTCAGGTTCATGTCCTCGCGCCAGTCCTCGCGCTGCGCGATCAGCGCCTGCATCGCGGCGGCAGGGTCCGGCGAGGCCCGCAGCGCCAGCACCTCGGCGGCGATGGCGGCGCGGGTCCGGGGGCCGTCCTTGCCGTCGATCTCGCCGTCGTAATGGCCCGCCCAGCGCAGGGCGCGCTGCACGTCCTCCAGGGGCGGCATCTCGGCGGCGGGGCCGGGGACGGGCAGATCGATCTTTTCCGCCGGCTCCAGCGGCTCGCCGAGGTCGGCGGGCGGCAGGACGGCGGCGAAGCGGCCGACGCGCTGGGCGGCGCGGAAGGCGCCCAGCCAGGCCTCGGCCGTCTCGGCGGGCATCGGGCCGAGGGCGATGGCAAGGCCCCCGTCGGGTTGCTGGAACAGCCCGGCCTCGGGAAAATCCTCGCGCCAGGTGGCAAGCGCCGCATCCGCCGCCTCGCGCGTGTCGAAGCGCTGCAGGCGCAGCCAGTCGCCGGGGGGCGGCGCGGGCGCGGGTTCGACAGCGGCTGTTTCCGGCGCATTGGCCTCGGTCGCCCTTCCTGCCCCGGGGGCGCCTGCGGCGTCATCCGGCGCGGTGGTCAGGGCATCCGCAGGCCCCTGCCCTGCCGGACCGGTGGGGACAGCCGCGGCCTGCACCGGCAAGGCCCCGTCGGGCACCGGCACGATGAAGCTGTCCGCGGGAACCTCGCCCGCCGCCAGCAGGCGCGACAGTTCGGCCTCTGCCTCTTGCCGCTCCATGGGCCCGAGGCCGATGCCGGTCCAGCCGCCGGGCAGCGGAAAGGTCACGACGTCGGGGAATCTTTCGGCCCAGCCCTGCGCCACCGGGGCGACCGCCGCCGCGCGCCGCGCCTCGACCCGCATGACCACCGGCTCGGCCCAGACCGCGCCCGGCAGCATCGCGACGATCAGAAAGCCCAAGCCCCGCATCGGCAACCCCCTTGCCCCGTGGGCCGATTGACCCGGCCCGGACCGCACCCTATGAGCGGCCTGCATTCGCGTCAGTTATGCGAAAGGACGCCGGGATGACCAGCCCCGAACAGGCCGACCGGCCACGCTGTTTCCAGGACGTGATCCTGCGCCTGCAAGCCTATTGGGCGGCCACCGGCTGCGCCATCCTGCAGCCCTATGACATGGAGGTGGGCGCGGGCACCTTCCATCCCGCGACCACGCTGCGCTCGCTCGGCACCCGGTCGTGGGCTGCCGCCTACGTCCAGCCCTCGCGCCGCCCGACCGACGGGCGCTATGGCGAGAACCCCAACCGGCTGCAGCATTACTACCAGTATCAGGTCATCATCAAACCCTCGCCCCCGAACCTGCAGGAGCTTTATCTCGGCTCGCTGAAGGCGATCGGGCTCGATCCGCTTATCCATGACGTGCGCTTCGTCGAGGACGACTGGGAATCCCCCACCCTCGGCGCCTGGGGTTTGGGATGGGAGGTCTGGTGCGACGGCATGGAGGTCAGCCAGTTCACCTATTTCCAGCAGGTCGGCGGGCATGACTGCCGCCCGGTGTCGGGGGAACTCACCTACGGGCTGGAACGGCTGGCGATGTATGTGCTGGGGGTCGAGCATGTCATGGAGATGCCCTTCAACGCCCCCGACGCACCCATCCCGCTGACCTATGGCGACATCTTCCGGCAGACCGAGCGCGAATATTCCCGCTGGAACTTCGAGGTGGCGGACACCGCCATGCTGCTGCAGCACTTCAAGGACGCCGAGGCGGAATGCGCCCGTATCCTCGACGCCCCGGCGCAGGACAGCACCGGGCGGCATATCCCGATGGCGCATCCCGCCTATGACCAGGCGATCAAGGCCAGCCACATCTTCAACCTGCTGGACGCCCGCGGCGTGATCTCGGTCACGGAACGGCAGGCCTATATCGGCCGCGTCCGGGCGCTGGCGAAACGCTGCGCCGACCTGTTCGTGACGACCGAGGCCGCGACCGGGGCGAATGCGGGGGAAGCCGCATGACCTCGGGCAAGATCATGGCCTCGATGCTGGTGCTGGTGGCGCTGCTGGCGGGACTGGCAGTGTGGTATCTGCAGGTCTACGGCTTCTACGAGGAGGTGGACGAGATCACCGGTGCGCGCGAGATCGTCGTGACGCTGCCCGACGGCTCGACCCGTCCCGTGGCCATCGACACCTTTCGGGCCATCGACGCCGATTCCTCGCCCATCCGCTGGCGCGGCTGTTTCACGCTCGACCCGACCGAGGTGGGCGACGCGGCCCCCTATCCACAGGCGACGCCCCTGAACGGCCCGAACTGGTTCCAGTGCTATTCGGCCCGCGCACTGACCGCGGATCTCGAATCCGGCGCCGCCCGCGCCATCCTCGGCCAGTCCGAGGTCCACCCCGACGTGGACCGCGTGATCGCCGTCTATCCCGACGGCCGCGCCTTTGGCTGGCACCAGTTGAACGACAAGACCCCCGCACGCGGAGTGATGGACTGATGGACCTGCTGATCGAGCTGTTCTCCGAGGAAATCCCCGCCCGGATGCAGCCCCGCGCAGGCGAGGACCTCAAGCGCCTGATCACCGACGGGCTGGTCGAGGCCGGGCTGACCTATGCCTCGGCCGGCGCCTTTTCCACGCCGCGCCGCCTCACGCTGGCGGTCGAGGGGCTGACGGCCGAATCCAAGCCGGTGCGCGAGGAGCGCAAGGGGCCGCGCACGGACGCGCCCGAGAAGGCTATCGAAGGCTTCCTGCGATCGACCGGCCTGACGCTGGACCAGCTGGAACGCCGGGCCGAGAAGAAGGGCGAGGTCTTCTTCGCCGTGGTGGAAAAACCCGGCCGCAAGGCTGCCGAGATCGTGGCCGAGGTTCTTGAGGCCACCATCCGCGACTTCCCCTGGCCCAAGTCGATGCGCTGGGGAAGCGGCTCGCTGCGCTGGGTCCGCCCGCTGCATTCCATCATCGCGCTTCTCTCGGACGAGGCTGGCGCGCAGGTCGTGCCGCTGATCGTGGACAGCATCGAAGCGGGGGACAAAACGCGCGGCCACCGCTTCATGGCCCCCGACGCCTTCCGGGTAACGGGCTTCGACGACTACGCCGCCAAGCTGCGCCGCGCCAAGGTCATGCTCGATCCCGCCGAGCGCGAGGCCGCGATCCGGCAGGAGGCCGCGAACCTTTCCTTCGCGCGGGGTTGGGAGATCGTGCCCGACGAGGGCCTGATGACGGAACTCGCCGGGCTGGTCGAATGGCCCGTGCCGCTGATGGGCGTGATCGAGGACCGTTTCCTCGACCTGTCGCCCGAGGTGCTGCAGACCTCGATGAAGGAGCACCAGAAGTTCCTGTCCGCCCGCAACCCGAAGACGGGCCGGATCGAGGGCTATGTCACCGTCGCCAACATCGAGACCTCCGACGACGGCGCGACGATCCTTGCCGGCAACCAGCGCGTGCTGGCCGCGCGGCTGTCGGACGCTGCCTTCTTCTGGGAGAACGACCTGCGCGAGGCCCGCGCGGGGATGCAGGCCTGGGCCGAGGGGCTGAAGGCCGTAACCTTCCATGCCAAGCTCGGCTCGCAGGCCGACCGGGTGGAGCGCATCGCCGCGCTGGCCCGCGAGATCGCCCCCGCCGTGGGCGCCGACCCCGATCAGGCCGAGAAGGCGGCAAAGGTCGCCAAGCTGGACCTCCGCTCGGCGATGGTCGGCGAGTTCCCCGAGTTGCAGGGCACGATGGGCCGCTATTACGCCCAGGCCGCCGGGCTGCCGGAGGCGGTCGCAGACGCCGCCCGCGACCACTATTCGCCGCTGGGACCGTCCGACGAGGTGCCCAGCGCGCCGGTCTCGGTCGCCGTGGCGCTGGCGGATAAGACCGATTTGCTTATCGGGCTATGGGCGGTTGACGAACTACCAACTGGATCTAAAGATCCGTTTGCACTGCGGCGTTCAACGTTAGGTCTTATTCGAATCGTAGTAGAGGGAGGATTTCGGATCAATCTCACTGAAATATTCGCAGCGCATGTTGATCGTCACCGACACTATCTGACGCTGCTAAAAGAAATTATTTCAGAGTTAGAGTTCCGTCAGAGCGTTTTTCTCGATGCGCAATCTAAAGGATACGAGAACCAGAAAGACCGAGAGCGAAACGGCCTTTTCATTTCTGGAGCAGAAAAAACGACGTCGGACGAGCTTGTTCTAGTCAAAAAAGGCATTGAAGATGTAGAACTGCAGTTTGATGCTCATCTTGAGTCGAGACGCAAAGCGCCGGCAAGCCTCCTCGCTTTCCTCCACGACCGCCTCAAGGTCCACCTGCGGGACCAAGGCATCCGCCATGACGTGATCGACGCGGTGCTGGCGATGCCGGGGTCGGACGACCTCACGCTTGTCGTCCGCCGCGCCACCGCACTGAACGCGATGCTGGCGACCGAGGACGGCCCGAACCTGCTGCAGGGGCTCAAGCGCGCGGCCAACATCCTCGCGCAGGCCGAGGACAAGGACGGCGTCGAATACTCCTTCGGCGCGGACCCGAAATTCGCGGAAACCGACGAGGAACGCGCGCTCTTCGCCGCGCTGGACGCCGCCAAGCCGAAGATCGCCGCCGCCATGCAGGCCGAGGACTTCCCCGCCGCCATGTCGGCCATCGCCGCCCTTCGCGCCCCCATCGACGCCTTCTTCGAGGCGGTGCAGGTCAACACCGACAACCCCATCCTCCGCCGCAACCGCCTGAATCTGCTCAACCGCATCCGCGAGGCCGGCCGCCTGATCGCCGACTTCGGCCGGATCGAGGGGTGAGCGGCCTCCGGAAAAGATTCAGTGGACCTTTTCCAGCCGCGAACGCCCGAAGCGCAAGCAAAGAGCCGGCAGAACGACCGCAAGCGGTCCGCTGAACCGTTTGCGGACCCGACCGCCATGGAGCGCAGGCGGAGGGCCGGGCCGGATCAGGGAAACGATCAGTGGACCTTTGTCCCCGGCGAACGCCCGCAGCACAGGCAAAGGTCCTGCAGGATATCCGCAAGCGGTCCAGTGGGCTCCTTCCGCCCCAAGGCGCGGAAAGCCGGGCCGGATAGGGGAAGGTCACGGGACCGAGCCCGCGGCGAAGGCACCAGCACAGGGCTGGCAGGCCGCTCGCAGACGATCCCGTGGACGGCCTGCGGTCACGAAGCCTGCCGCGCGGGACTGGGGCGGAGTCCCGGAAAGTTCCGGCGGCCGCGCGCCCTCGGATGTCCCAGGCGCAGGTGACGGTCTGGAAGGGGTCCGTAGGCGGCCAAGGGCTGGGCAGTTCAGGCAAGGCTGACGGCCGGTCCATTGTGCCCTCCGCAAGCGAAGCCCTTGGTGCGACGCCGCATGGGGGCTGCCTGCCCCCGCGAGTCCCCTGTGGATATTTGAAACCGTCCGAAACAACCTTGAGCGGCCTTGAACATCGCGGCGGCTTTCGGGCAGGCGGATCAGGGGACCGCCGCCATGGCTGTTCTCCGGCCGGATCGGGTTTCCGGAGCCTATCGGCAAGGACAGCCACAGCCGCATGGCGGAAGGATGAACCGCATGCACCATCTTGCAGCCGCCGGTTGCGCTGCTAGCCTCATACCAAAGGGGAACCACATGACCGACTTCGCCGAAACGCGCGCCGCCTTCCATCTGCCCGAGGGGATCACCTATCTCGATGGCAACTCGCTGGGGCCGATGCCGCGCCATGCCGCCGACAGGGTGGCGGCGATGATGCGGGACCAGTGGTCGGAAATGCTCATCACCGGCTGGAACCGGGCGGGCTGGTATGTGCAGCCGCGCCACGTCGGCGACCGGATCGCGCGGCTGATCGGCGCGGGCGACGGCCAGGTCGTCATGGGCGACACGCTGTCGGTCAAGGTGTTCCAGGCGCTCTCCGCCGCGCTGCGGCTGCGGCCGGACCGGCGGGTGATCCTGTCGGACAGCGGCAACTTCCCGTCGGACCTTTATGTGGCGCAGGGCCTGGCCGAAACCCTGGGCGCGGAACTGCGTGTCGTCGCGCCCGATGAGGTCGCCGCGCATATCGCCCCGGACATTGCCGTGCTGATGCTGACCGAGGTCGATTACCGCACCGGCCGCCGCCACGACATGGCGGCGCTGACCGCCGCCGCGCACAAGGCGGGGGCGCTGACCGTCTGGGACCTTGCCCATTCGGCCGGGGCGGTGGACGTGGACCTGCTGGGAACGGGCGCCGATTTCGCGGTGGGCTGCACCTACAAGTACCTGAACGGCGGTCCCGGCGCCCCGGCCTTCATCTGGGTCCACCCGGACCATGCGGATGCCGCCCGTCCCTGCCTGCAGGGCTGGATGGGCCATGCCGCGCCCTTCGCCTTCGACGCGGACTATGCCCCCGCGCAAGGCATCGAGCGGATGCGGGTCGGCACCCCTCCGGTCATCGCGCTGGCGGCGCTGGACGCGGCGCTGGATGTCTGGGACGGCGTGGACATGGCTGCGCTGCGCGCCCGGTCCATCGAGCTGACCGAGGCCTTCATCCGCGGCGTCGAGGCCGCCTGCCCCGATGTCGCGCTGCATTCCCCGCGGGACCCGGCGCAGCGTGGCAGCCAGGTAGGCTTCCGCCACCCGCAGGCCTATGCCGTGATGCAGGCGCTGATCGCCGAAGGGGTGATCGGCGACTTCCGCGCGCCCGACGTGCTGCGCTTCGGCTTTGCGCCGCTTTACAACAACGCCGACGACGTGGCGCGGGCGGTGGAGGTGCTGGCGGCTGTCCTGCGGGAAGGCCGCTGGGACAGGCCCGAACACCACCGCAGGGCCGCGGTGACCTGATCCGGGGCAATGGCCTTGCATGTGGACCGCGCCGCGCCATAACGCCCCGATGAACCGTGGAGTCGCCGCTTGACCGGCCGTTCGCTTCTGACCTTCTGCGCGATCATGGCCATGGCGACCGCGGCACCCGCACAGTCGCCCGACGCCCCCATCGCCGTCGAGATCGTCCGGGTCGACGAACGCCCGATGACGATCGACCTGCGGCTGACCGGCTCGATCGCCGCGCAGCACAGCATCGACCTGTCCTTTCCGGCGGCCGGCCGGATCACCGACATCCATGCGCAGGTGGGCGACCGGGTGATGGGCGGCCATGTGCTGGCCCGCACCGAGGGCGTGCAGCAGCGGCAGACGCTGGTCCAGGCGCTGGCCGCCCGCGCCGCCGCCGAGGCCGCCGAGCAGCAGGCGGGCCACGCCGCGGCCCGCGCGGCCGAACTGCTGCGCCGGGGCATCGGCACCCGCGCCGCCGCCGAGGCCGCCGAACAGGCGCTGTCGGCGGCCCGGGGGCAGTTGGAAAGCGCCCGCATCATGGTCAACCAGTCCCGCCGCGCGGTCTTCGACGCGATGATCCGCGCGCCCCAGGCCGCCGTCGTGACCGCGCGCATGGCCGAGCCGGGCCAGGTCGTGGGCGCCGCCCAGCCGGTCCTGACGGTGGCGGCGCTGACCAGCCTGGAAGCCGTCTTCCAGGTGCCCGACGCGCCGCAACTGGACATGGCAATAGGCGCCGATGTCTCGCTGAGCCTCATCGACCGGCCGGGGATCGAGCTTCAGGGCCGCGTGACCGAGATCGCGCCCCTGGTCAATCCGGCCAGCGGGTCGGTGGCGGTGCGGGCCGAGATCGAGGGTCCCTTCGACGCCACGCTGCTGGGCGCAGCGGTGCTGGGCATCGTCCACCTGCCCGCGGGGACCGGGATCGAGGTGCCCTGGACGGCGCTGACCTCGACCGGCGCCGACCCGGCCGTCTGGCGCGTGGCCGAGGATGGCAGCGTGGCCCTTGCCCCCGTCGGGATCGACCGGTTCGACACCGGCCGGGTGGTGCTGAGATCCGGCCTTGCACCGGGGGATCTGGTCGTGGGCGAGGGCTCGCAGCTCATGTATCCGGGACGCCGGGTGACACGGGCGGAAGAGGAGGGTTGAGGATGCGTCTGATCCTTTTTCTGGCGCTCGGCCTGCTGGCGGCGGTCCCCACGGGGGCCTTTACCCTGCCCTTCGGCCCGGCACGGGCGGGGACGCCGCCCCCTCCCCGCCCGGTCGTCACCGAAATCGTCACCAACGGCGACAGCCGTCCCGTCGGGCGCAGCATTCCGGGGGTGGTCACCGCCGCGACCGAGGTGCAGATGGCGTTCCAGACCCTGGGCCGGATGATCGAGCGGCGCGTGGACATCGGCGACCGGGTGAACCAGGGGGACGTGCTGGCCCGGCTCGACCCCGAGGATCTGGCCGGCGCCACCCTTGCCGCCGAAGCGGCGCTGGCGGCGGCCGAGGTGAACCTGACCACCGCCGACAACACCGCCGCGCGGGCGCGGGCCCTGCTGGACCGCGACGTGGCCTCGACCGCGCAGCTTGAACGGGCCGAGCAGGCGTTGTCGGCCGCGCGCTCGGCGGTCGAGCAGGCGCGCGCCCGGGTGGAAAGCGCCCGCGACGCGGAACGCTTTGCGGTGATGAGCGCGCCGGTCTCGGGCGTGGTCAGCGCCGTGCGGGCGACGCCGGGGGCGGTGGTCGCGGCGGGCGACCCGATCCTGACGCTGTCCTCGGAAGACCGCATCGAAGCCCGCATCGACCTGACCGAGCCCGAGCTTGCCGGACTGGCGCCCGGCGCCCTGTTCCTGGTCTGGCGCGACCACGAGATCGAGCAGGGCGTCCGCGGAGAGGTCAGCCGCATCTCGCCGGTGGCCGACCACCTGACCCGCACCCGCCGCGTCCACATCGCCCTGCCCCCCGGCACCGGCTTCCGCCTGGGCAGCCTGATCCGCGCGGGCCGCGTCACCTCGCGCGCAGCAAGGCTGTCGGTGCCGGCCGCGGCGCTGGTGGAAAGGCCCGGAGGCCATGCCGTCTGGATCGTCGCCCGCGAAAACGGAAGTGCCCGCGTCACCCTGCAGCCCATCGTGACGGGCGCACGGCTGGACGGCCGCGTCGAGGTCGTGGGGGGGCTTGCGCCGGGGGCCGAGGTGGTCGTCCGCGGGGTCAACTCGCTGGCCGAGGGCCAGGCGGTCGGCCGCCGGGTCGATCCATGAGCCGCAGCGGCTTCAACCTTTCGGACTGGGCGCTGCGGCACCGCTCGCTCGTGTGGTTCCTGCTGATCCTGTCGATGATCGCGGGCACCATGGCCTATCGCGCCTTGGGACGCGAGGAAGACCCCAGCTTCACCGTCAAGGTCATGGTGATCACCGCCGCCATGCCCGGTGCCACCACCGACGAGATCATGGGCCAGGTCACCGACCGGATCGAGACCAAGCTGGAGGAGCTGGACCAGTTGAAGCTGACCCGCTCGGTCACGCTGCCGGGGCTGGCGGTCGTCTATGTCGAGCTGCTGGATAGCGTGCGCGGGCAGGATGTCCGGCGAAGCTGGCAGCGCGTGCGCAACATGATGGACGACCTGCGCCCCGAGTTCCCGCAGGAATTCGCGGGCTTCCAGTTCAACGACAGCTTCGGCGACGTGTTCGGCAACATCTACGCCTTCACGGCGGACGGCTTCACCCCGCGGGAATTGCGCGACCGGGTCGAGGCGATCCGCAAGCAGGTGGGCGCCCTGCCCGCCGCCGGCAAGACCTCGCTTCTGGGGGTGCGCGAGGAACAGATCTACATCGAGTTCTCGCCCGCCCGGCTGGCGGCGCTGGGGCTGAACGAATCGCAGGTGCTGCAGACGCTGGCCGCGCAGAACGCCATTGCCCAGGCGGGGATCGTGCAGGCCGGCCCGGAACAGGTGCTGCTGCGCGTGGGCGGCCAGTTCGACACCGCCGAGGCCGTCGCCGCCGTCAACCTGCGGATCGGCGACCGCTTCTTCAACCTGGGCGAGGTCGCGACGGTGCGCCGGGCCTATGCCGACCCGCCCGACACCATCTTCCGCTACAACGGCCGCGACGCCATCGGGCTGGAAATCGCAATGCGCGAGGGCGAGAACATCCAGAGCTTCGGGGCCGATCTGGACGCGCTGATGGAACGCATCGCGCTGGACCTGCCCATCGGCATCGAGATGCACAAGTTCGCCGACCAGCCCGAGGTCGTCCGCCATGCCGTCGGCACCTTCGTCAAGGCGCTGGCCGAGGCGGTGGCCATCGTCCTGCTGGTCAGCTTCGTCAGCCTGGGGTTGCGGGCGGGGCTCATCGTGACGCTGACCATCCCGCTGGTGCTGGCGATCACCTTTGTCGTCATGCAGGTCTGGGGGATCACCCTGCAGCGGGTATCGCTGGGGGCGCTGATCATCGCGCTGGGGCTGCTGGTCGATGACGCGATGATCGCCATCGAGACGATGATCTCGCGCATGGAGCTTGGCGAAAGCCGGGAACAGGCGGCCAGCTACGCCTGGACCTCGATCGCATTCCCGATGCTGACGGGGACGCTGGTGACGGTCGCGGGCTTCATCCCGATCGGGCTGAACAGCTCCATGGCGGGCGAGTTCACCTTTTCGCTCTTCGTGGTCATCGCCGTCTCGCTGGTGGTCAGCTGGATCGTCGCGGTGCTGTTCGCGCCGCTTCTGGGCGTGACCTTCCTGCCCCGCGCGCTGAAACATCAGGCTGGCCGCGTCAGCCGCCTGCGCCGGGCCTTCCACGCGATGCTGCGCTGGTCCATGCGGTTCCGCTGGATCACCATCGGCATGACCCTTCTGCTGTTCGCCGCCTCGGTCTGGGGGATGCGCTTCGTCGAGCAGCAGTTCTTCCCGCCCTCGGACCGGCCCGAGCTGCTGATCGACGTCACCGAACGCCACAACGCCTCGATCGCCCGCACCGACGCCTCGATTGCGAAGCTCGAAGCTTTCCTGGCCGAGCAGCCCGAGGCGCTGTTCTGGACAAGCTATGTCGGGCGGGGCACGCCCCGCTTCGTGCTGGCGCTGGACATCCCGACGCCGGGGCCCTTCATGGGGCAGGTGCTGGTGCAGACCCCCGACATCGCTGCCCGCGACGCGCTGAAGGAAAAGATCGGCAGCTTCGCGGAAACCCGGATGATCGGCACCGACATCTACGTGAAATACCTGGAGGTCGGCCCTCCGGTCGGCAAGCCGGTGCAATACCGCGTCAGCGCCAACGACCCGGCCGAGGCGCGGGACGCCGCCCGCGGCCTTGCCGCCGTGCTGGCGGGCGAGCCGCGCCTGCGCGACATCGCGCTGGACTGGAACGAGCCCGCGCGGGTGGTCCGGGTCGAGGTCGATCACGACCGCGCCCGCCGGCTGGGGGTGTCGAGCCAGGACATCTCGAACACGCTGGCGACGGTGTTCTCGGGCCTCACCGTCACCCAGTTGCGCGACGGGATCTTCCTGATCGACGTGGTGGCGCGCGGGGCCGAGGCCGACCGCCAGTCGCTTGAATCGCTCCACAACCTGGAACTGGCCACGCCCTCCGGCACGCCGATCCCGCTGGCCGGACTGGCGCGGCTGAGCTTCGACACCGAGCAGCCGCTGATCCTGCAGCGCAACGGCCTGCCGACGGTCACGGTCAAGGCGGACGTGGCGACCTCGGACCAGCCGGCGACGCTGGTGGCCGCCATGGCCCCGCGGGTGGCGGATTACGCGGCCGGGCTGCCGCCATCGGTTTCCATCACGCTGGGCGGGACGGTCGAAAGCTCGGCCGAAAGCCAGGAACCCATCGCGGCGGTGGTGCCGCTGATGCTGCTGGCCATCGCGCTGCTGGTGATGATCCAGATGCAGAGCTTCCGCTTGTCGCTGATCGTCTTCGCCGCCGCCCCCCTCGGGCTGATCGGCGTGGTGGCGACGCTGGTGCCCTTCGGCGTGCCCCTGGGCTTCGTCGCGATCCTCGGCATCCTCGCGCTGGGAGGCATCCTGATCCGCAACTCGATCATCCTCGTCCACGAGATCCAGTCGCTGCTGGATCGCGGCCGCAGCCGGTGGGACGCGGTGTTCGAGGCATCCGACAGCCGCGCCCGCCCGATCCTGCTGACGGCGGCGGCGGCGAGCCTCGCGCTGATCCCGATCTCGCGGCAGGTGTTCTGGGGGCCGATGGCCTATGCCATGATGGGCGGCATCATCGCGGGCACGCTGATCACGCTGCTGTTCGTGCCGGCGCTTTACTGCGTGGTGTTCGGGGTGCGCGAGCCGGAAGGTCAGGCCTCACCCTCGGGCCGGGGGGCAGACCCTGCTCAGCCTCCGGCCCCTGCTCGCTGAAAACGGTCCACCGGACCCGTCCGGCAGAAAAACAGCCATGATGGCTGTTTCTGATCCGCCTCCTCTTCGGGCGCTCGCAGGCCCCGGGATATCTGAGACGCTCCGAAGACCCCCCGGCCTGTTTCGGACGGTCGGAAATATCCTCGGGGGGAGTCGCCGGAACGGCGGCGGGGGGCAGACAGCCCCCTGCGGCGGTGACGCTCAGCCGTCCGCGATGTCCTGCGCGAAGGCCGCGCCGAAGCGGTCAAGCCTTGCGGCATCCAGATAGCGCGACAGGTCGCGGGGCCGGTCCTCGGCGATGCGGCGCAACTGGCCGGCACTCAGTGACAGCGGCTTCCCGGTGCCGTCCTCGCCGCGCGCCAGCCGCTGCGCGGTTTCGGCAAGGCGGTCGTAAAGCGCGCCCGATGCGCGGCCCGCCAGTGCCCGGCGGGCGGGGTGCATCTGGGGCGCCTCGCCCGCGATCACCGACAGGAAAGCCGCGCCATAGCTTTCCAGCTTCTTCGCGCCGACGCCGCTGATGCGGGCCATCTCGTCCAGCGTCGAGGGACGAGCCTGCGCCATCTCGATCAGGGTGCGGTCGGGGAAGATGACATAGGCGGGCACCCGCTGCGCCTCGGCCAAGGCACGGCGCCTGGCCTTCAGCGCCGAGAGCAGCGGCGCGTCCTCGTCGTCGATCTGGGTGCGGACGACGTTGGCGGGCTTGGCGCGCCGGATCAGGTCGCGGCGCAGGGTGACCGGGGTCTCGCCGCGCAGGACGGGATGGGCGGCGGCGGTGATGCGCAGGCCCCCGTGGCGCTCGGGGTCGGGGCGGATCAGGTCGTGGCCCATCATCTGCCGCAGGATCGCCTGCCATTCCGCCTTGGGCGTGGCCTTCCCCACGCCGAAGGTCGGCAGGCGGTCATGGCCGCGCTGGGTGATCTTGTCGGTGACGTTTCCGGTCAGCACGTCGATGATGTGCCCCTGTCCGAACCACTCTCCCGTCCTCAGGATCGCCGACAGCGCCATGCGGACGGGTTGGGTCGCGTCGAAGACCTCGGGCGGCGTGTCGCAGAGGTCGCAGTTGCTGCAGGGCTCGGCCGTTTCCCCGAAATAGGCCAGCAGATGCTGGCGGCGGCAGCCGGTTGCCTCGGCCAGACCCAGCAGCGCGTTCAGGCGGCCGTGGTCGGCTTCCTTCCGTTCGGGCGGGGCCAGTCCCTCGTCGATCTGCGTCCGGCGCAGGCGGATGTCGTCGGGGCCATACAGTGTCAGGGTTTCGGCGGGCGCCCCGTCCCGTCCGGCGCGGCCGATTTCCTGGTAATAGGACTCGATTGACTTCGGCAGGTCGGCATGCGCCACCCAGCGGATGTCGGGCTTGTCGATGCCCATGCCGAAGGCGACGGTGGCGGCCACGACCAGCCCGTCCTCACACTGAAAGCGGGCCTCGACCTCGCGGCGCGTCTCGGCCTCCATGCCGCCGTGATAGGCGACGGCGGCGATACCCGCAGCGTTCAACGCGGCCTCAAGCGTTTCCGTCTTGGCGCGGGTGGCGCAGTAGATGATGCCGGACTGGCCGCGCCGGGCGCTTGCGAAGTCCATGATCTGGCGGCGCGGGCTGTCCTTGGGCTGGAAGGCAAGGTGGATGTTCGGCCGGTCGAAGCCGCGCAGGAAGGTCAGCGGCGCGCGGCCGTCGAAGAGGCGGGCGACGATCTCGTCCCGCGTCTCGGCGTCAGCCGTCGCGGTGAAGGCCGCGAGCGGGACGCCCAAGGCCTGCCGCAGCTCGCCCACGCGCAGATAGTCGGGGCGGAAGTCGTGGCCCCACTGGCTGACGCAATGCGCCTCGTCCACGGCGATGGCGGTGACGCCCGCCCG
>NZ_JAUNPC010000002.1:0-50680 GCF_030536915.1 Paracoccus sp. (in: a-proteobacteria) | reverse complement strand
GGCAACTGGAAGCACAGCGACTTGCCGCCGCCCGTGGGCATGATCGCCAGCACGTCGCGGCCATGGGCCACAGCCTCGACGATCTCCTGCTGGCCGGGGCGGAATCCGTCGAAGCCCCAGACCTGACGCAGCAAGTCCCCCGGCATCAGTAGCCCAGGAAGAACCCGGCGTTGTTCACCAGAGCCCGCTGCAGGATGATGATGCCGATGAAGACGACCAGCGGCGCAAGGTCCAGGCCCCCGAGATCGGGCAGGATGTTGCGGATCGGGCGGTAAAGCGGTTCCAGCAGGCGCGACAGCCCGTCCCAGACCTGCCGCACCAGCGGCTGGCGCAGATTCAGCACGTCGAAGTTGATGAGCCAGGACATGATGATATGCGCGATCATGATGAACCACAGCACATCCAGGATCAGCATCAGCGCCTGAAACAATGTCGTCATTCCCGTGGCCCGCCCTTTCGCTCTTGCGCGCCCGAGGTAGGTCAGCGCGTCCCTTCGCGCAAGCGCCCGCGCGCAAGACCGCGGCGTCGTGATTGACGAGGGCCTGCCCGCTCTCTAGCCCCGTGCGGGAAAGGAGCCGGTCCATGTATCCCATCCTGCGCTTTCTGGGCGAGGTCGCCTCGGCCCGCCGCGCGCCCCGGCTGGGGCCTCTGGAACCCCATGTCTCGACGCACCGAATCTCGCTGCTCGACCTCGATCCGTGGCGCGAGCTGAACAACGGCCGGACGCTGACGATCTATGACCTCGGCCGGATTCCCATGGCGATCCGGCTGGGGATCACCGACACGCTGAAGAAGAACGGCTGGGGCTTCACCGTCGCCGGCAACACGGTGCGCTATCGCCGCCGGATCAGGGCCTTCCAGCGCATCACGCAGGTGTCGCGGGTGATCGGCTGGGACGACCGCTTCGTCTACATGGAACAGTCGATGTGGGCCAAGGGAGATTGCCTCAACCACATGCTGCTGCGCGTGGCCATCGTCGGCGGCGCCGCCCGGCGTGGCATGATCGCGCCGTCCGAGTTCATGGCCGCCATGGGCCACGACGCCCCCAGCCCGCCCCTGCCCGGCTGGGTCGCGGCCTGGATCGAGGCCGACGCCCGGCGCCCCTGGCCGCCGGTCCTGCCCCCGATGACGGACCGCACGGACGACTTGCCAGCCTGAGCGGCTTCCGTCCTTATGCGCCTCGTATGGGGCACGGGGGCACAATGAACCGCAAACGCATCCGGGGCTGGTGGTTCTTCGACTTCGCCAGCCAGCCCTATGCCACGCTGCTGCTGACCTTCATCTTCTCGATCTACTTTGCCGAGGTGGCCAGCGGGCGCTTCGTCCTCGAAGGCATGGACCCCCGGCAGGCCGGCGCGCGGGCGCAGGCGCTGTGGGGCTGGGGACTGGCGCTGGCCGGGGTGGTGATCGCGGTGTTGGCCCCGATCCTCGGCGCGGTGGCCGACAGCACGGGACGCAGGGTGCCGTGGATATGGCTGTTCTCGGGCTTCTATGTCGCGGGGGCGGCGGGGCTGTGGTTCCTGGCGCCCGACGGCAGCAGCCTTGTCCTTGCGCTGGTCTTCTTCGGCCTCGGCCTGATCGGGATGGAGTTCGCCACCATCTTCACCAACGCCTTGATGCCGACGCTGGGCACGCGCGACGAGATCGGCCGCATCTCGGGATCCGGCTTCGCCTTCGGCTATGTGGGCGGCGTCCTTTCACTGGCCATCATGCTGGGGCTGTTCGCGGAAAGCGCCGTGACCGGGCTGACGCTGCTGGGGAACCCGCCCGCGCTGGGGCTGGACGGCGCGGCGCGGGAAGGGACGCGCTTCGTCGGTCCCTTCACGGCGCTGTGGTATCTGGTCTTCATGATCCCCTTCTTCGCCTGGGTGCGAGAGCCGCGCGGCATCGCACGCCCCTTGCGGCTGGGGACCGCGATGCGCGACCTCGGGGCCTTGCTGCGCAGCCTGCGCCACCGGCGCTCGCTGGCGGCGTGGCTGCTGTCGTCGATGTTCTCGCGCGACGCCTTGAATGCACTTTACGGCTTTGGTGGGGTCTATGCGGGGACGGTGCTGGGCTGGCCGGTGATCCTGTCGGGGGTCTTCGGCGTCACCAGCGCGGTATCGGCAGCCGTCATCTGCTGGCTCGGGGGCCGCGCCGACCGGCGCTGGGGGCCAAGGCCGGTCATCGCCGCCTGCACGCTGGTGCTGATCGCCGTCTGCCTGCTGGTCGTGGGCATGGACCGGACCAGCATCTTCGGCGTCCCCCTCGCCCCCGGATCGCGCCTGCCCGACGCGCTGTTCTTCGCCTGCGGGGTCGCCATCGGCGGCGCGGGCGGCGTGGTGCAGGCGGCGAGCCGCACGATGATGGTGCGCCACACCTCGGCGGAACGCGCGGCGGGCGCCTTCGGCCTTTACGCGCTGTCGGGCAAGGCCACGGCCTTTCTCGCGCCCTTCCTCATCGCCGTTGTCACCACGGCAACAGGCAACCAGCGGCTTGGCATCTCGCCCCTGATCGTGATGTTCCTTCTGTCGCTCGCCCTGCTAAGCTGGGTAAAACCCGAGGGAGAACCCGAGCAGTGATCCGCAACCTGAAATCCATGCTGGCCGCGCTGGCCTTGTCCGTCCTAGCCCTGCCTGCCGCCGCCGACCCGCTGGCCAAGGATGTCTTCGGCGCCTTCCGGCAATCGAACGGCGGCCCTGCGGGCGCCTTCGGCGGCTATTCGCGCGGCTGCGCCACCGGCAACGTCGCCTTGCCCGAGACCGGCCCGACATGGCAGGCGATGCGGCTGTCCCGGAACCGCAACTGGGGCCATCCGCAGCTTGTCGATTTCCTCGTGGGCCTGTCGCAGCAGGCGACCCGCCACGGCTGGGCCGGGCTTTACATCGGGGACATGAGCCAGCCGATGGGCGGACCGATGCTGACCGGCCACGCAAGCCACCAGATCGGGCTGGATGCCGACATCTGGATGCTGCCGCCCGCCTCGCTGCAACTGACGCCCTCGCAGCGGGAAAACATCTCGTCGCAATCGGTGGTGGCCAGGGGCGGCACGCAGCTCAGCCCGCTCTGGTCGGCCAGCCATCACGCGATCCTGCGGGCGGCCGCGTCCGACCCGCGTGTGGCGCGCATCTTCGTCGATCCGGTGGCGAAACTGGCGATGTGCCAGTCCGAGCGCGGCAACCGCGCCTATCTGCGCAAGATCCGCCCCATCGACGGGCATGACTATCACTTCCACGTCCGCCTGTCCTGCCCCAACCAGGGCTGCGAGAACCAGGCCGCCCCGCCCCCCGGCGACGGCTGCGAGGAAGCCGCGCAGTGGATCCGCAACCGCATCGATCCACCGCCGCCCGCGCCGCCCAACCCCGACTACCGCCATCCCCGCACCTATCGGCTGAGCGAGCTTCCCGGAACATGCCAGGCCCTCGTCGCGCGCTGATCGCGGCGGCGCTGGGGCTGGGGCTGTCGGCAGGGACGGCGGCCCCGGTCTGCGCCGACATCACGGTCGAATATCTCGGCACCCATGTCTGGACCGGGGGTGACGAGGATTTCGGCGGCTTTTCGGGGATCGAGGTGTCCCCCGACGGCCTTGGCTACACGGCGCTGTCGGACCGGGGCACGGTGCGCTGGGGCAGCATCCTGCGCGACGGTCAGGGCCGCATCCGGTCGCTGTCCACGGCTGGCCGGGCGCGGCTGCAGGACAGCACCGGCACCAAGCTGCGCCCCGGCTACCTGGGCGATGCCGAGGGGCTGGCCATCGACGGGGAAGGCCGGATGTTCGTCAGCTTCGAGGGGCTGGACCGCATCGCCCGCTTCGACGACCCCGACGGCCCCGCCATCCGCATCCCCCCCGCGCCCGAGTTCGAATCCCTGCAGCGCAACGCCGGGCTCGAGGCCTTGGCGGTGACGCCCGAGGGCGACCTGCTGACCATGCCGGAACGCTGGAACTCGCCCGAGCCGCTGACCCCGGTCTGGCGCTTTCGCGACGGCGCTTGGTCCACCGCCTTCCACCTGCCCCGCGACGAGCGATGGGCTCCGGTCGGCGCCGATGTCGGCCCCGACGGCAGGCTTTACGTCCTCGAACGCGACTTCCGGGGCCTGCGCGGCTTTGCCAGCCGGGTGCGCCGCTATGCCATGGACGAGGCCGGCATCGGCCCGCCCGAGCCGATCCTGGAATCGAGCCTGATGCAGTTCGACAACCTCGAAGGCATCGCCGTGTGGCAGGACGGACAGGGCATCCGCATCACCATGATCTCGGACGACAACTTCCTGTTCGTCCAGCGCACCGAGCTGGTGGAATACCGCATCCGCTGAGGCCGGCCCGTTCTTCTTCGCACAAGTATCCTGGGGGGTGAACGGGGTGGGGCGCCGTTCACGAAGCGCGGGGGCAAAGCCCCCTCTTTCTTGACTTTCCCGCCTGCAAGGCATAGCCGCCTTTCGTCCCGTTCTTCCGGGGCCGAGTTCTTCCGCCACCTTGTAAAACGGAAATAATCCGATGCGCCCGATCCTTCCCGCCATCCTCGCGATGGCCGCGACCGTCCTTGCGTCGAACATCCTCGTGCAGTTCCGCCTGGGCGACTGGCTGACCTGGGGGGCGCTGACCTATCCCGTGGCCTTTCTTGTCACCGACATCACCAACCGCATCCACGGGCTGCAGGCCGCGCGCCGGGTGGTGGTCGCGGGCTTCGTGATCGGCGTCTTCTGCTCGCTGGTCGCGGCGGCTGGCGGGGGAACCACGCTCAGGATCGCGCTCGCCTCGGGCACGGCCTTCCTGCTGGCGCAGCTTCTGGACGTGTGGCTGTTCGACCGGCTGCGCCACCGCGACTGGTGGCAGGCGCCCTTCCTGTCCTCGGTCGTGGGGTCGATCCTCGACACGGTGCTGTTCTTCACCATCGCCTTCGCCGTCTTCCTGCCCGCCGACGCCAATACCGGCTGGTCGAACGAAGCCGTGCCGCTGCTGGGCGCAGGCCCGCTGGCGCCCTTGTGGGTGTCGCTGGGCCTGGCCGACTGGGCGGTCAAGATGGCGCTGGCCGCGCTGGCCCTTGTGCCTTTCCGGGTGCTGGTCCGCAAAATATTGTCAGGCCCCGCCCGCGGCTATTGACTTGCCGCCCGCCTGTGCCAACCTCAGCCCCACGTGCAACATTGAAAGGAGGTGGTCCAGTGTCGAGAGTGATGTTGGAGAGAGGAACCGGGACAGCCAGGGGGGTCGCCGCCTGAGGGCAGCCCCGAGGGTGAAGAACCCTTGTCTGGGACGGATCATCCATCCCTAACCGGACCATCTTCCTGATCTCGCGGGCCGTCCCCAAGGGGCGGCCCGTTCGAGTTTCCGGCCGCCCGCCTGTACGGGGCGGCATGAGAAAACCCCGGCCGCCTTGCAGCAGCTGGGGTTTCCCATTTCAGAACAGGCGTCATACGCGCTCGATGGCCAGCGCGATGCCCTGCCCGCCGCCGATGCACATGGTGATCAGCGCGCGCTTGCCGCCGGTCCGCTCAAGCTCGTACATCGCCTTGACGGTCAGGATCGCGCCGGTAGCGCCGATCGGATGGCCAAGGGCAATCGCGCCGCCGTTGGGGTTCACCTTCTCCCCGTCAAGGCCGAGGCCCTTGTTCACCGCCAGAGCCTGGGCCGCGAAAGCCTCGTTCGACTCGACCACGTCGAAATCGTCCACGGTCAGGCCGATCTTTTCCAGCAGCTTCTGGACCGCCGGGATCGGGCCGATGCCCATGACCTCGGGGCGGACGCCCGCATAGGCATAGCCGAGAAAGCGGGCTCGGGGCTTGAGGCCGGCGCGCTCGGCCGCATCCGCGCGGGCCAGCACGATGGCGGCCGCGCCGTCGTTGATGCCGCTAGCATTGCCCGCGGTCACGCTGCCGCCGTCCTTCTTGAAGGCCGGGCGCAGGCCTGCCAGAGCCTCGGGCGAAGTCTTCTTGGGATGCTCGTCGGTGTCGAAGGTGACGGTGCCCTTGCGGGTCTTGATCTCGACAGGAACGATCTGGTCCTTGAAGCGCCCTTCCGCGATGGCACTGGCGGCGCGGTTCTGGCTTTCCAGCGCGAAGGCGTCCTGCTCGTCGCGGCTGATCTGGTGCTCGGAGGCGACGTTTTCAGCGGTCACGCCCATGTGGCCCGTGCCCATCGGGTCGGTCAGGGCGCCCACCATCATGTCCAGCGCCTGCTGGTCGCCCATCTTGGCGCCATGACGCATCGAGGGGATGATGAAGGGACCGCGGCTCATGCTTTCGGCGCCGCCCGCCAGCGCGAAATCGGCATCCCCCAGCATCAGCGACTGCGCCGCCGAGGCGATGGCCTGCGCGCCCGAACCGCACAGGCGGTTCACGTTCATCGCCGGGGTCGTCTCGGGGATGCCCGCGTTCAGCATCGCCACCCGCGACAGATACATGTCGCGCGGCTCGGTGTTGATGACATGGCCGAAGGCCACGTTGCCGATCTGGTCGGGCGAGACGCCCGCGCGGGCCATCGCCTCCTTGGCGACGGTGGTCGCAAGCTCGATCGGCGGCACGCTCGCCAGGCTGCCGCCAAAGCCGCCGATCGCGGTGCGGACGCCCGACAGGATCACGATGTCGCTGTCTGCCATTCTCAAATCCCCCTCGGACAAAACTGTCGGGCCAAGCTTAACGAGGCGGCGCGCCGGGTGACAAGGGGCACCGTCCCGCCGGTGCTGACGCAAAGGCGATTTCCCCGGCGGGCCATAATCCCTAAGATGCCCGAAAAAGAAAAACCGGGGGCAGAGGCAATGAACACCTATCTCAAGCTGGCCATCGTCATGCTGGTCGCGTCCTGCGGCGGGGGGGGCGGCAACTTCAAGGCGCCGCGCGACCTGGACAACGCCTGTTCCATCGTGGCGCAGCGCCCGGCCTATCTGCGCGCCATGAAGGCGGCCGAGCGGCGCTGGGGCGTGCCGGTGGCGGTGCAGATGGCCTCGATCCACCAGGAATCGAAGTTCATCGGCGACGCCCGCACGCCGCACCAGTTCGCGCTGGGGATCATCCCGATCGGGCGGCAAAGTTCCGCCTACGGCTATTCGCAGGCGCTGGACGGGACGTGGGAGGAATACCTGAAGGAAAACGGCAAGCGCCGCGCGCGGCGCGACGACATCCGCGACGCCACCGACTTCATGGGCTGGTACATGCACGGCACCACCCAGCGGCTTGGCATCCCAAAGAACGACGCCGCGAACCAGTATCTTGCCTATCACGAGGGGCGCTCGGGCTATGCCCGCGGCAGCCACCTGTCCAAGACCTGGCTTCTGGGGGTCGCCGGGCGGGTGCACCAGCGGGCGGGGATGTACCAGGCGCAGCTTTCGGCCTGCGGCCGCGCCTGAACGGGCTCAGTTCCGGCGTTGCGCCTCGGCGGTGATCGAAAAGCGCGAGGCCGGGATCTGCACGCCCTTCTGCATCTCGCCCAGGATCACGGTTGTCTTCTTGCCGGTGTCGTCGGTGACGACCCACTGGCGCAGCTCGGTCGGGTTCGCCGTGAAGACCATCTGGATGTTGCCGTATTCGGGATGCTGGGGGTCCTGCGCGGTCACCACGGTCGTGTTCTTGCGTTCCGTGTGCCCGATGACCGATCCGCTGCGCGCAAGGTTCACGTTGTCGGCGAGGATGATGTTCAGGGGCGTGCGCGCCAGCGGATACTGCTGCGCGCCCGAGTTCGACTTGCGGTCGAAGACCGCCACCGTCCCGCCCGAGGCCAAGACCAGCGTGCTGTCGCCCTGGTATTCGAACCGTACCCGGCCAGGGCGCTGGATATAGACGCGGCCCGGCGTGACCGAGCCGTCGGCGTTCACCTGGGTAAAGTCCGCCACCACCGTCTTGAGACCGTTGAGGTAGCGCGAGATTTCATTGAGCGAGATCTTCTCGGCCGCGGCGGGCAGCGCGAAGACCAGGGCGAAGGCGGGCGCAAGAGCGAGAGAGCGAAGGTTCATGAGCGACTTGATACCGCCTTTCCAACGACTTGCACGTCACGAAAGCGGGACGGCACCGCGCCGAACGCTCGCGTTCCGGTGACGGTTCCGGGCTACAGCGGCCGACCGGCCAGCAGCCGCGGCATCGGCGCGACCGACAGCCCCGCCGCCTGCCGCATGAAGGCGCGGCGCAGGGGCGGGACGGCGGTGACGATCCCCATCCCCAGGCCCCGCGCCTGCCGCAGAAGCGGCAGATCGTTGGAAAATAGCGCGTTCACCCGGTCCATCCCCAGCCCCAGCGCCGTCGCGTCGAATCGCCGCCACCTCTGGTAACGCTGCAGCACATCCGGCGCGCCGATGTCCTCGCCGCGCCGGGCGGCCTTGGCCACGACCTCGGCCAGCGCCGCCACGTCGCGCAACCCGAGGTTCAGCCCCTGCCCCGCGACGGGATGGACCCCGTGCGCGGCGTCCCCCACCAGCGCGATGCGCGGCGCGACATAGGATTCGGCAAGGCTGAGGCTCAGCGGATAGGAAAAACGCGGCCCCGCCAGCCGGATCGCGCCGAGGTAGTCGCCGAAGCGGGGGCGCAGCACATCAAGGAATGCATCGTCGGGCAGGGTGGCGATGGCGCGGGCGTTCTCGTCGGTCTCGGACCAGACGATGGAACTGCGGTTGCCCGGCAGCGGCAGGATCGCCAGGGGGCCGGTGGGCATGAAATACTGCCAGGCGACCCCGCCATGGGGCTTGTCGTGATCGAGCGCGCAGACCAGCGCCGTCTGCCCGTAGCCATGTCCGCGCCGGGCGATGCCCGCGCGGGCCGCCACGCCCGAGCCGCGCCCGTCCGCGCCCACCAGAAGACGCCCCGTCATCTCGCGCCCGTCGTCCAGCGTGACCGCGACATGGCCGGGGCGCTCGTCCTGCGCGACAACCTGACGGCCGGGCAGATGGGTGACGCGGCCCTCCATCGCGTGGGCGAGGGCTGCGTAAAGGAAGCGGTCTTCCAGCATGTGGCCGACGGGGCCTTCCTCGATCTCGGCCGAATCGAAGATCAGGTGGAACGGCCCCGCGCCTTCGCCCGGCTGGCCCTGCGCCGCCTCGACCCGCAGGATCGGCTGGGCCTTGCCGGCCAGCCCCTTCCACAGCCCCAGGGCCGTCAGCAGCCGGTGCGAGGCCAGCGCCAGCGCATAGGCGCGCCCGTCGAAGCCCGCCTCGGCCCTTGCCCGCGCGGGCCGCGCGTCGATGACGGCGACCGACAGCCCGACCTGGGCCAGCGCAAGCGCCAGCGTCGGGCCGTTCAGCCCGCCGCCCGCAATGATGACATCATGATCCACAGCCATGGTGGCATCCTATCCGCCTGCCCCGCCACGGTCCATGCGGCGCAAGCGCCTGCGCATCTTCTTTATGGCCGGAGGACCCCGGGATCGTCGTACAAGGCGATAGAGCAGCGCCCCGGACCGGCATTGCCGACAGGGCCGCGCGCCGCTAGCGTGGCGCCGAACTCTCAAGGGACAGGGCATGGACTGGCTGAAAGCCTCGGCGACGGAACAGGGGCGCGCGATCATGGCCGGGCTGGTCAGCCCCGTCGATCTGGCCGAGGGTTACCTCGACGCCATCGAACGCTCTCCTCTCAGCCCCCGCGTCTTCGCCCGCACCACCCCCGGGCGTGCCCGGGCCGAGGCCATCGCCGCCCATGACCGCGCCAGGGCTGGCCTGCGGCGCAGCCTGCTGGACGGGGTGACGCTGGCCTGGAAGGACAACATCGACAGCGCGGGCGTGGCAACCGAGGCAGGCTCCATGCTGCTGGAAGGCCGGACCCCGGACCGCGATGCGGCGCTGCTGGCGACGGCCACGCTGCAAGGGGCGGTCTGCTTGGGCAAGACGCATATGACGGAACTGGCCTTCTCGGGCCTCGGCCTGAATCCGACCGTCGCCACCGTGCCCAATGCCTATGACCCAAGCCTCGTGGCGGGCGGATCGTCCGGCGGCTCGGCGGTCGCTGTGGCGATGGGGCTTGCGGCGGCGGCGATCGGGTCGGACACCGGCGGCTCGATCCGCCTGCCCGCCGCCTGGAACGGCATCGTCGGCTTCAAGCCCAGCCCCGGCGCGGTGGACATGACGGGCACCCTGCCGCTCTGCCGCCGCTTCGATGTCGCGGGGCCGATGGCCCGCACGGTCGAGGATTGCGCCGAGATCTTCGCGATGATCCAGAGCCTTCCCGCCCCCGACCTGCGCGGAGCCTCTGCCCGCGGATTGCGGCTGATGGTGCTGGACGGCCTGCCCTTCGAGGATGCCCGCGAGGAACCCGTCGCCGGTTTCGAGGACGCGGTGCAGCGGCTTGCGGCTGCGGGCGTCTCGATCAGCCGCGCGGCCCCGCCCTGCGTCGCCGATGCCGCGGCGCTGTCGCCCACGCTCTTCGCCCCCGAGGCCTATGGCCTCTGGCGCGACCAGATCGAGGCCGCGCCGGAACTGATGTATCCGCCGATTCTGGAACGCTTCCGCGGTGGTCGCGGGGTCAGCGCCGCCGATTACGTCGCGGGATGGGAACGGCTGATCCACCTGCGCGAGGACTGGGCCGCCGCCACTGCCCCCTTTGACGCCGTGATCCTGCCCACCGCCCCGATCCTGCCGCCCGAGATCGCCCGGCTGGAAGAGGACGCCGCCTATTTCGCCGCCCAGAACCTGCTGGCGCTGAGGAATACCCGCATTGGCAATTCCATGGGCCTGCCCGCGATCAGCCTGCCCACGGCGCGTCCCGCATGCGGGCTGATGCTGATGGGCCGGGCGGGGGGCGACCTCGGGCTGCTGCGGGTGGCGCAGGCGGTCGAGGCCGCGCTGCGGGACTGATCCCGCCCGGCCTTTGTCTGGACGCATCGGCGCTTTGCCGCTAGTCTTGCGCCAAACGGGACGGCAGATCCCGTGATTGCGAGGCAGCATGGCATCCCCTCCCGAGCGGTTCTCGAACCTGCCGGAATATGCGTTTCCGCGCCTGCGGAAGCTCTTGTCCGACCTGGCCCCCGGCCCCGACCCGATCGTCATGACGATCGGAGAGCCGCGCCATGGCATCCCCGATTTCGTGGCCCCGATCCTGTCGCGGACCGTCGCGGAACTGGGAAAATACCCGCCGAACGAGGGCACGCCCGAACTGCTCACGGCAATCTCGGGCTGGCTCTCCACCCGCCACGGCATCGATGTTCCGCCCGAGGGCATCACCAGCGTCAACGGCACCCGCGAGGGACTGTTCAACGCGGCGCTCGCGCTTTGCCCGGAACGCAAGAACGGGGCCGTGCCGCGAATCCTCGTGCCGAATCCCTTCTACCAGGTCTATGCCGTGGCTGCCGCCGCCGTGGGGGCTGAGCCGGTCTTCGTCAATGCCACCGCCGAAACTGGCCACCTGCCCGATTTCGCCGGGCTGGACGCGGCCGTGCTGGACGCGACGGCGAACTGCTATCTCTGCTCGCCCGCGAATCCGCAGGGGACCGTCGCCACGCGCGACTATTTAGAGCATCTGGTCGAACTGGCCGAGCGCCATGATTTCCTGATCTTCGCCGACGAATGCTATTCGGAGATCTGGCGGACCGCCCCGCCCCCCGGCGCGCTGGCCGTCGCCATGGGCATGGGCCTCGGCCATCGCGTCATCATGTTCAACTCGCTTTCCAAGCGGTCGAACCTGCCCGGCCTGCGCTCGGGCTTCGTCGCCGGGGCGCCGGATCATATCGCCCGCCTGCGGGTGCTGCGCAGCTATGCGGGCGCCCCCGTTCCCCTGCCCCACCAGCGCGTCAGCGAGGCGGCCTGGGCGGATGAGGCGCATGTTCAGGCGAACCGCGCGCTCTACCAGGAAAAATACGCCATCGCCGACCGGATCTTCGGCAATGTGCCCGGCTACCAGCCGCCCGAGGGCGGGTTCTTCCTGTGGCTGCCCACGGAGGACGGCGAGGCGGCGGCGCGCAGGCTGTGGGCCGAGGCCGGGGTTCAGGTGCTGCCCGGCGCCTATCTGTCGCGCGACACGGAAGCCGGAAACCCCGGCCGCGGCTATGTCCGGGTGGCGCTGGTCGGCCCGGCGGCAGAGACCGGGGATGCGCTGACCCGCATCCGCGACACGCTTTATGGAAAGGGGTGAGGCAGGCATGGCGAGCTGGCACGCGAGACAGCGCGACCCGCTGTTCGACCAGACCACGCAGGTGGCGCTGCAGCGCCGCAGCAAGGAACTGCTGGGCGCCGGGCTGATCGTGGCCGGCGTTCTGGTCGCGATGATGCTGTTTTCCTACACTCCCGACGATCCCGGCATCGGCACCGCGACCGACCAGCCGGCGCAGAACCTGCTGGGGCGGCTGGGCGCCTATATCGCGTCGGCGCTCTTCATGATCGTGGGGCAGGGAAGCTGGATGCTGGCCGTTTCGGGCATCTTCTGGGGCCTGCGCCTGATGCTGCACCGGGGCGAGGAGCGGCTGCTGCGCGGGGTCTTCACCCCCATCGCCATGGTGGTCGTCTCGGTCCACGCAAGCGCGCTGGTCCCGCCCGAGGGCTGGACGCAAAGCTTCGGCCTGGGCGGTTATCTCGGCGACATGCTGATGGGGGCGATGCTGGGCCTGCTGCCCGTCGGCGCCGCCGCGGGGCTGAAGATCCTGGCCTTCCTGACCGCGATCGGCACGGTGGCGATCCTGGCCTTCGTCCTCGGCTTCGACCGGCGCGAGCTGATGGGGATCGGCCGGTTCCTGTCGGCCGGGCTGGCGACCGCCTATGACCTGACGATGACCCTTCTGGGACGCGGCGCAAGCGCCTCGGTCATCGCCGCCCGCGAGGTCCGTCGCCGGGCCGAGGCCTGGCGCCAGCGCACCGCCGCAGGGGAACAGGCGCCCGAGGCATTGCCCGAGGCCGAGCCTGCGCCCGCGGGCATGTTCTCGCGCCTGCGCCATCCGCCGGAACCCGAAGTCCTGCAGCCCGAACTGGTCGAGCCCGACCCCCATTACGACGATGCGGCCGCCGCCCCGGATGCCGGCGAGGTCAGCGCCCGCATCACCGATGCCATCCGCCATCACCGCGCCGATCCCGAGCCCGAAGCCCGCCAGCCGGCAGAGGACGGCCGCTCGACCCTCGCGGCCGTGACCGCGCGCCTGACGGGCCGCGCACCGGTTCCCCCTGCCTCGCCCACGGAAAGCGTCCGGGCCGCCGTGCCGCCCCCGCCACAGGCCGCATCCCTGCGCGAGCCGGTGCCGGTGCCCGCCTCGTCCTTCGACAGCAGCCTTTACGAACATCCGCCGCTGTCGCTGCTCGCCGCCCCCGCCACGGTCGAGCGCCACACCGCCAGCCCCGAGGCCCTGGCCGAGAACGCCCGGATGCTGGAAGCGGTGCTGGACGACTATGGCGTCAAGGGCCAGATCACCGCCGTCCATCCCGGACCCGTGGTCACGCTTTACGAACTGGAACCCGCGCCGGGGCTGAAGGCCAGCCGCGTGATCGGGCTGGCCGACGACATCGCCCGCAGCATGTCGGCGCTGTCGGCGCGCGTCTCGACCGTGCCCGGCCGCACCGTCATCGGGATCGAATTGCCGAACCAGCGCCGCGAAAAGGTGGTGCTGCGCGAGATCCTGTCCTCGGGCCCCTTTTCCGACAGCGCGGTGCCGCTGCCGCTGGCCTTGGGCAAGGACATCGGCGGCGAGCCGGTGGTGGCGAACCTCGCCAAGATGCCGCACCTGCTGATCGCGGGGACCACCGGCTCGGGGAAATCCGTCGCCATCAACACGATGATCCTGAGCCTGCTCTACAAGCTGACGCCCGACGAATGCCGGCTCATCATGATCGACCCCAAGATGCTGGAACTGTCGGTATATGACGGCATCCCGCACCTGCTGTCTCCTGTCGTGACCGACCCCAAGAAGGCCGTCGTGGCCCTGAAATGGGTCGTCTCCGAGATGGAGGAACGCTACCGCAAGATGTCCAAGATGGGCGTGCGCAACATCGAGGGCTACAACAGCCGCGTCCGCGAGGCGCTTGAGCGGGGCGAAATGTTCCGCCGCACCATGCAGACGGGCTTTGACGAGGACACCGGCGAGCCGGTCTTCGAGACCGAGGAGTTCCAGCCCGAGACCTTCCCCTATATCGTCGTCATCGTGGACGAGATGGCCGACCTGATGATGGTCGCGGGCAAAGAGATCGAGGCCTGCATCCAGCGCCTCGCCCAGATGGCGCGGGCCTCGGGCATCCACATCGTCATGGCGACGCAGCGGCCGTCCGTCGATGTCATCACCGGCACGATCAAGGCGAACTTCCCGACCCGGATCAGCTTCCAGGTGACGTCGAAGATCGACAGCCGCACCATCCTGGGCGAGATGGGGGCCGAGCAGCTTCTGGGCATGGGCGACATGCTTTACATGGCCGGGGGAAGCCGCATCACCCGCGTCCACGGGCCGTTCGTCTCGGACGAGGAGGTCGAGGAGGTCGTCACCCACCTCAAGTCCTTCGGCCCGCCGCAATATGTCTCCACCGTGGTCGAAAGCCCCGAGGACGAGCGGGAGGCCGAGATCGACCAGATCCTTGCCAGCGACGGCTCGGACGACGCGCTTTACGATCAGGCGGTGGCGATCGTGGCCAAGGACCGCAAGTGTTCGACCAGCTACATCCAGAGGAAGCTCGCCATCGGCTACAACAAGGCCGCCCGTCTGGTCGAGCAGATGGAGGAGCAGGGCGTGGTCAGCCCCGCGAACCACGTCGGCAAGCGCGAGGTCCTGGTGCCCGAGGTCTGAGCCTCGGTCACCGGCGCGCCATGCCCTACTGGCAGGTCCATTTCCTGAACGCCCGCCACGCGCTGACCGGCATCATGCCCGAGGTCAGGGCAGCGGTCGCCGAATCGGTTGCGCTGGCGGCGGGCCACCTCGGCCTGCCCGACTTCGACCTCGTGGTGCAGGCGGGTGACGGGGGGTCCGACTGGGGCGTCCTCGGCGCCGCCCGCGCGCCGGGCGTGATCGAGCTGACGCTGTCGCCCGCGCGCTTCGCCCCCGACCTGCTGATCCGCCGGATGGTGCGCGAGCTTCACCACCTCGTCCGCTGGGAACATCCGGGCTATGGCCGATCTTTGGGCGAGGCGCTGGTCAGCGAGGGGCTGGCCGGGCATTTCGTCGCTCGCGTGCTGGGCGGACCGCCGGACCCTTGGGACGTGACCACGCCCCCCTCGGGGCTGGCGAAGCGGGCGATGACGGAATGGGCCTGGCGCGAGTTCGACCGCGGGCTGTGGTTCGAAGGCCGCGGCAACATCCGCAAATGGGCAGGCTACGGCCTTGCCCACCGGCTGCTGGCCGAGCATCTCGCGCGCGAGCCGGATCTCGACCCGCTGGACCTGATCCATGCCCCGGCCGAAACCCTGCGCCCGGCCATGCGGCGGCTGAGCGGCGCACCCGAACCCGATGAAGCGCCGGAACCCGCCGGCGACGCATCGGACAGAGAAACGGACCCGCTGCCCGGACCTGCCGGGGAAGCGCAGGAAATGGGCGACGCGCCGCCGGCGCAGGCCGAAGGCTCCTCCGCCGACACGGGCGGGGAATCCCCGGCCTGATTCAGCGCCGCAGCCGGGGACGGTAAACCGCTCCGATCGCCACCCCAGCCAGCGCCCCGCCCAGATGCGCCTGCCAGGCGATGTTCGGCACCGCCAGCGTCAGCGCCACGTTCAGCAGGACGAACTGCAGGACCGGCCCGGCCAGCAGGCGCAGGCTGCCGCCCTTTGCAAGCTGGATGCGCGCGGCAATGGCGATCTCGGCCCCCGCCAGCCCGAAGATCGCGCCGGATGCGCCCACTACCGGATAGGGGCTGTCCGACAGCCACAACTGCACCACCCCCGCCGCCACCTGCGCCACGACGTAAAGCGCGACCATCGCGCCCCCCGTCATCGCCACCGACAGCGAGCGCGCCAGCACGTAAAGCGCCAGCATGTTCATCCCGAGGTGCAGCAGCCCGCCATGCAGGAAGCCGTAGGTGAAAAACATCGTCACCTGCTGGCCGGGAAACATCGGCCTGACATCCTGCAGAAGCTGCGGCCACAGCGCCCCGTGCAGCATCGCCCATTCCTGCAGCGCGGGCGACAGCGTCAGCAGATGGACCGCCACGCAGGCGACGATCACGCCCATGAAGGCGCGGGGGACGGATGGGCGCGGGAAAGAGTCGATCCGGTCGGTCATGGCCTGAACATAGGGGCGGATCGCGCGGCGGAAAACCTGGTGCCGCCTGCCGGAAGGCGATTCACCTCGCTCCATCGCCGCCCCTGCAGGAACGGCACGACTCAGGCGTCCTGGGCGACCGCCCCGCGCCTGCCCAGGCGGTCTGCCAGCGTGGCGGGCACGATCAGCCTTGTGCCGGGCGGGGCAAGCCCGGCGATCCGGATCAGGTCGCGCCGCGAAAATGCGATGCAACCGGCCGTGGGATGGCGCGGGCGCCGCCACTGGTGCAGGAAGATGGCCGACCCCTGCCCCGCCCGGGCCACCGGCCAGTTCCAGTCCGTGACCAGCACCAGGTCGTAAAGCGGATCGGGCCGCCGCAGCCGCTCGTGGCTGGCGGCAAGGGGCGCCCGCACCCAGCGGTTATAGGCAGGATGGCCGCTGTCGTCGCACCAGAGATCGCCGGGACCGATGGGCTCGGCCCAGGGCGCGGGGCGGGCGATCCGGTCGGGGCGATACAGCAGCCCGACGATCCGGTGGATGCCGGCAGGCGTCGCGCCGTCGCCCTCGCGCTTGGCGGCCGAGACGCCGGCGCGGCCGATGGCGCAGGGGATCACGCGGCCCGCAAAACGCAGCCCGGATGGAGTCAGCACCATGTCTTCCGGGCACGGGACTACGGCAGTCCCGGCTTCGAAATACCCGCTCACAGCAGATGCCCCGACTTGTCGCGCTTGACCGACAGATAGGCGTCGTTCCAGCGGTTGCGGCCGACCTGCAGGGGGACGCGCTCGACCACCCGGATGCCGTGGCTTTCCATCATCGCCACCTTGCGCGGGTTGTTGGTCATCAGCCGCACCGCACCAAACCCCAGCCGCCGCAGCATCGCCGCGCCCAGGCGAAAGTCGCGCTCGTCATCCTCGAAGCCTAGCCGGTGATTCGCCTGCACCGTGTCGAAGCCCTGCGCCTGCAGGTCATAGGCACGCATCTTGTTGGCAAGGCCGATGCCGCGACCTTCCTGGTTGAGATACAGCAGGACGCCCGCTCCTTCCGCCCCCATCGCCGCCAGCGCCGCGTGCAGCTGCGGGCCGCAGTCGCATTTGAGACTGCCCAGCACGTCGCCGGTGAAGCAGGCCGAATGCAGCCGCGCCAGCACAGGGCCGTCACGCGGCGGCTCGCCGATCTCGACCGCGTAATGCTCGTCGCCGCCGTCGTCGGGGCGCAGGATGTGCAGGCGGGTCTGCTCGGCCGCCGTGATGGGCAGGCGGGCGGCGGCAACCGGCGACAGCGCGGCCTCGGCGGCAAGCTGCGCCAGCGTCGGGCCTGCGGGCAGGACAGTCAGGCCGGGGGGCGGCGCGTCAACCGGCACCACCAGCACGGCGGGCAGAAGCTGCGCCGACTTGGCCAGCGCAAGACCGGCGCGGTGGGGGGCGGCGTCACCCTCGCGCCGGGTGAACAGCGGCCCCTTCATCGGCACCCGCAGGTCGTCCGCAGGGTCGGCCACCGCTCGCAGCCATGTCAGGTCAGCATCGACCGGCACCTCGACCCGCGCAAGATCGCCGTCATAGGCGCGCGCCTTCAGCGTCTCGGCCCGGCGACCGGTCAGCGCCAGCACGGGCTTGCCGAAGCCCCGCAGGGCCGCCAGCCGGGCAGGCGACAGGGTTTCCACCGCCGCCGCCAGATGGCCGTCAATCACGACCGGCAGGCCCACACGCAGATCGGTGCGGGCGCGGCTGATCGTCTCGGTCAGGGTGGGCAGCAGGGTCATCGCGGATCAAATCCTGAAACATTCCGTAACATAAGGGCGTCCCGCGACAACTGCTTGTGAGAAAGGTTTCAACCCGCTGGACGCCGTGCCTGCCTGCGCCATCTTCCCCCCAAAGCGCAACCGAAGGAGGCACATATGGCCGGACTGAAAAAGATCCTGCTGGTGGACGACGAGGAAGACCTGCGCGAGGCGCTGGCCGAGCAACTGGTCGCGACCGAGGATTTCGACGTCTTCGAGGCCGGCACCGGCGCCGAGGCGGTGGAAAAGACCAAGGGCGCGATCTTCGACCTCGTGGTGCTGGACGTGGGCCTGCCCGACACCGACGGGCGCGAGCTTTGCAAGCGGCTGCGCAAGCAGGGCGTGAAATGCCCCATCGTCATGCTGACCGGCCACGACACCGACGCCGACACGATCCTCGGCCTCGATTCAGGTGCCAACGACTACATCACCAAGCCGTTCAAGTTCCCGGTCCTTCTGGCCCGCCTGCGCGCCCAGTTGCGCACGCATGAGCAGTCCGAGGACGCGATCTTCCAGCTTGGCCCCTATACCTTCAAACCCTCGATGAAGATGCTGATCGACGGCAAGGACCGCAAGATCCGCCTGACCGAGAAGGAAACCAACATTCTCAAGTTCCTGTACCGCGCGCAGGACGGCGTCGTGCCGCGCGACGTGCTGCTGCACGAGGTCTGGGGCTACAATGCGGGCGTCACCACCCACACGCTGGAAACCCACATCTACCGCCTGCGCCAGAAGATCGAGCCGGAGCCGTCGAACGCGCGGCTTCTGGTGACGGAAAGCGGCGGCTACCGGCTGGTGGCCTGACGCGGGAACCGCACCGCACCCCGTGCGTTGAACGGACGAAGCCCAGTGGCCGGGGACGCGGCCACATTCCTCCCTCCCTGTCTTACTGGCCCCGGCATTGCGCCGGGGTTTTTTTCTGCGCCGCTCAGACGCGTCCGTGCGGCTCGTCCCAGTCGATCACCGGGTTGATCGGGATCAGGCCGTGCGGATTCAGGTCGGGGTGGCTGCGGTAATAGTGGTGGGTGATGTGGTCCTGCCGCACCGTCGCGGCGATGCCGGGCACCTGGTAAAGCTCGCGTGTCCAGGCCCAGAGGTTCGGATAGTCGCGCAGCCACTGGCGGTTGCACTTGAAATGGGTGTGATAGACCGTGTCGAAGCGGACGGCGCTGGTGAACATGCGCCAGTCGGCCTCGGTCAGCCAGTCCCCGGTCAGATAGCGTTGGCGGGCAAGGGTATCGTCGACCCATGCCATCGTCTCGAAGACGGGGCCGATGGCCTCGTCATAGGCGGCTTGCGTGGCGGCGAAGCCGGCGCGATAGACGCCGTTGTTGAAGTTCGGGTAGACGCGCTCGTTCACCGCCTCGATCTTGTCGCGCAATTCCTCGGGCCAGTAATGCGCGTCGTTCCCGGTCAGCGCGTCGAATGCGCTGTCAAACATGCGGATGATCTCGCTCGATTCGTTGGACACGATGGTGTTCTGCCGCTTGTCCCAGAGGACCGGCACCGTGACCTTGCCGGTCATCTTCGGATCGGCGCGCAGATAGATCTGACGCAGGTAGTCCGCCCCGAACAGCGGGTCCCCGGTGGCTCCGTCGAAGTCCGTGGCGAAGGTCCAGCCCTCGTCCCCCATCACGGGATGGACCACCGAGACATCTATATGCGGTGTCAGACCCTTGAGTTCGCGGAAGATCAGCGTCCGGTGCGCCCATGGGCAGGCGTAGGAGACGTAAAGGTGATAGCGCCCGCTTTCCGCCTGAAAGCCCCCCTGCCCCGATGGCCCTGCCTCGCCGTCCGGCGTGCACCAGTTGCGGAAGCCCGCGTTCTGGCGCTTGTAGGCGCCGTCCTTTTTCGACGCCCCGATGCTGCCCTTGGTCCAGACCCCGTCCACAAGCTGGTTCATCGGCTTCCCCTTTTCCGCGCTGCGCGTTAAGTCGCCCCCCATGTTCACCATTGCCACCTGGAACATCAACTCGGTCCGCCTGCGGGCCGGTCTCGTCACCCGTCTCTTGGGCGAGGAAGCCCCGGACATCCTCTGCCTGCAGGAATGCAAGTCGCCGGTCGAGAAGATGCCCTTCGACCTGTTCCACGATCTCGGCTATCGCTGGATCGTGGCTCGCGGCCAGCGCGGCTACAACGGCGTCGCCATCCTGTCGCGCCTGCCGATCACCGACGCGGGCGATCAGGACCACGCGGGGCTGGGCCACGCCCGCCATGTCGCCGCGCGGCTGGAAAACGGCGTCGCCATCCACAACGTCTATGTGCCCGCAGGCGGCGATGTCCCTGACCGCGAGGTCAACGTCAAGTTCGGCCAGAAGCTCGACTACCTGACGGATATGCGCGACAGCTTCCATGCGGACAGGCCCGCGCGATCCATCCTCGTCGGCGACCTCAACATCGCGCCGATGGAGGACGACGTCTGGTCCCACAAGGCCATGCAGAGGATCGTCAGCCACACGCCGGTCGAAATCGAGCACCTTTCCCAGACGCAGGACGCGGGCGGATGGGTGGACGTCACCCGCAAGGACATCCCCAAGGGCAAGCTTTATTCCTGGTGGAGCTATCGCGCCCGCGACTGGGACGCGGCCGACAAGGGGCGCAGGCTCGACCACATCTGGGCGACCGCCGACATCGCGCAGGCAGGCCACGCCAGCCGCATCCTGCGCCCCGTGCGGGGATGGGATCAGCCCAGCGACCACGTCCCGGTCTTCGCCAGCTTCGACCTGAGCGTGTGACCGCAAGGCCCCTTCCGGTCCTGCGCGGCAGCACCCATATTGCGGCCAATCGAAGAAACACTCCGGGGATCAGGACGATGCTGCTGCAAGGCTCGGGCGAGACGCCGCCGAACACCACCGATTTCATCAAGGACGTGACCGAGGCCGATTTCATGGCCGAGGTGATCGACGCCTCGATGCAGGTGCCGGTGATCGTCGATTTCTGGGCGACGTGGTGCGGGCCGTGCAAGACGCTGGGTCCGCAGCTTGAGGCCGAGGTCGCCCGCCACAAGGGCCGGGTCAGGATGGCCAAGGTCGATGTGGACAAGAACCAGATGATCGCCCAGCAGTTGCGGGTGCAGTCGATCCCGACCGTCTATGCCTTCTTCCAGGGCCAGCCGGTGGATGCCTTCCAGGGCGCGATCCCGCAAAGCCAGGTCAAGGCCTTCGTGGACAAGCTGGCGACCTTGGGCGGTGATGACGGCGGGCTTGGCGCCGCGCTGGAGGCCGCCGAGGCGATGCTGGCCGAAGGCGCTGCCGCCGACGCCGCCGAGACCTTCGCCGCGATCCTCGGCGAGGAACCCGAGAACCCGCAGGCCTGGGGCGGGCTGATCCGGGCGCAGCTTGCGGCGGGTGATACCGACGCGGCCGAGGCGACGCTGGCGCAGGTTCCCCCTGCTGCGGCGACTGCCGCCCCGGTCGAGGCCGCCCGCGCGCAACTGGCGCTGGCCCGGCAGGCCGCCAAGGCCGGGCCGCTGGCGGATCTGGAATCTCGCGTGATGGCCGACCCTTCGGACAGCCAGGCCCGCTTCGACTATGCGACCGCGCTGCACGCCGCGGGCCGGGTCGAGGAGGCGATCGACCAGCTGCTCGAATCCTTCCGCCGCGACCGGGACTGGAACGACGGCGCCGCCAAGGCGCAGTTGCTGACGATCTTCGACGCGCTGCCCCCTGCCGACCCTCTGGTGCAGAAGGGGCGCCGGCGGCTGTCGTCGCTGATCTTCGCGTGAGCCTGCGCGGCACCCTGCCCGACACGATCCCGCTGTTCCCGCTGCCGGGCGCGGTGCTGCTGCCGCGCACCCGCCTGCCGCTGCACATCTTCGAGCCGCGCTACCTGCAGATGGTGGATGACGTGCTGAAGACGGGCGACCGGATGATCGGGATGATCCAGCCCGTCGGCGACGGCTTGGCCACCGTCGGCACCGCCGGGCGGATCACGATGTTCTCCGAGGCCGACGACGGGCGGCTGATGATGTCGCTCAGGGCGGTGTCGCGCTTCCGGCTGGTGGAACGGATCGAGGGCTTCACCCCCTACCTGCGCGGCCGGATCGAGTGGAGCGAGTTCCGGTCGGACCGCGCCGGCTCGGTGCCGCCCGATCCCGCCTTCGACCGCCCCGGTTTCATCGAGCGACTGCGCCGCTACATGGACGAGCGTGAACTCTCCACCGACTGGAACGCCGCCGAGGAGGCCGACGACGAACTGCTGGTCAACAGCCTGTCCATGCTGCTGCCGCTGGGCGTCGAGGAAAAGCAGGCGCTTTTGGAGGCCCCCGACCTGCCCGCCCGGCGCGAGATGCTGGACGGCTTGCTGGAATACGCCCTGCACGGCGGCGGCGATGACGAGGAGATGCTGCATTGACCACCGCCCCCGCCTTCGACCGGCACATGCTGGAAGCGCTGGTCTGCCCGGTGACCCACGCCACCCTGTCCTATGACGCGGCCCGGCAGGAACTGGTGTCCCATGCCGCCGGGCTGGCCTTCCCGATCCGCGCCGGCATCCCGATCATGCTGGTGACCGAGGCCCGCCAGATCAAGGCGGACTGAGCCATGCCCGGTCCCGGCGTCACCCTGCGCGACGAGGCCCTTGGCGATGCGGATGCGATCCGCAGCCTGATCACCGAGGCATTCCGGGACGCGGCCCATGCCAGCGGGACCGAGGCGCAGATCGTGGACGGCCTGCGCGCGGCGGGCGCCCTGACCCTGTCGCTGGTGGCAGAGGAGGACAGGGGCATCCTCGGCCATGTCGCGGCCTCGCCCGTCGGCATCGGGGATGCGCCGGGCTGGTTCGGCATCGGCCCCCTTGCGGTCAGGCCCGACCGGCAGTCGCAGGGCATTGGCACGGCGCTGATGCAGGGGGCATTGGCGCGGTTGCGGGCGCAAGGCGCGCAGGGCGTGGTGCTGGTGGGCGATCCGGCCTATTACGCGCGCTTCGGCTTCGCCGCCGATCCGGGTGTTTCCGTGGATGGAATCCCGGTGGAATATGTGCTGGCGCTGCCTTTCAGCCGGGCCGCGCGGGGCCACGTCGGCTTTCATGCGGCCTTCGGGCTGGGGGGCTGAACCCGGCTCTGCCGTCATGATGGTTGCTCACCGTCACCCGCCGGAGTTCACCTGTCCGGCTGCAGGCCCTGCACCGGAAGATCCCCGCTGCTGCCCTCAAGATTTCGGGCGAGGTCATCCAGCCGCCACGCCATCCGGGCGATGTCCTCCCGCATCGCCAGAAGTTCGCTGTGGCGCAGCTCGTCCAGCTTCTCGTGCAGCGCCATGATCTCGATCTCGGCCTTGAGGTTCACCTCGTAGTCATGGGCCGCGTCGATGCGGTCGCGTTGCGCCTGCCGGTTCTGGCTCATCATGATGACGGGCGCCTGGATCGCGGCCAGCATCGACAGGATCAGGTTCAGGAAGATGAAGGGGTAGGGGCCGAAGGCCGCGCGCCCCAGCAGCAATTTGTTGCCGACGATCCAGAGCAGCAGCAGGCCCGCGAACCACAGGATGAAGGGCCATGAGCCGCCGAAGCGGGCGACCCCGTCCGCGAGACGCTGCCCGAAGGTCAGCCCGGTCCCGTATTCCCCGGCGGTGTCCCGTGCGATCGGCCGGCGCCTGACCGAGCTTTCAAGGACGCGGTGCTCGGACCCGCTCAGTCCCTCGGGCGCGCGGCTCAGCCAGCGATGCGCCAGATCCTCGACTGTCCTGTTCATGGCCGGTCCTCCTTTCCATCATCGGGATCGGGGGCCGGCCGAAGGGGTCAGAGCCCCGCGTCCTCGTCCGCCCCGATCATCAGGTTGAGGTTCTGCACCGCCGCGCCCGACGCACCCTTGCCGAGGTTGTCCAGAACCGCGACCAGCACCGCGCAGCCGTTGTCCTCGCTGCCGTGGACGGACAGGTGCATCTCGTTGGTGTCGTTCAGGACCGTGGGGATCACCCGGCCTGCGGGCTCGACGACCTGGACGAAGCGCGACCCCTCATAGTGGCGGGCCAGAGCGTCCCGCAGGTCCGACAGCTTGCGGCCCTGCAGTTGCAGCGGGATCTGCACGGCCATCCCTTGCGCGAACTGGCCCACGGAGGGCGAGAAGACCGGGCGGCGGGTCAGCTTTGAATGCTTGATGATCTCGGGCAGGTGCTTGTGGCCCTGGCCCAGCGCATAGACGAAATGGGCAGGCGCGCCCTTGGCCTGCATCTCGGCGATCAGTTCCTTGCCGCCGCCGGTATAGCCCGAGACGGCGTTGATCGAGGCGATCTCGTCCGGTGCTACCAGTCCCGCCGCGACCAGAGGGGCAGCCAAAGCGATGGCGCCGGTGGAATAGCAGCCGGGGTTCGACACATGGCGGGCGGCGGCGATGGCGTCCCGCGCGCCGGGGGTCAGTTCGGGGAAGCCGAAGACCCAAGCCGCGTCCACCCGATGCGCGGTCGAGGCGTCGATGAAGCGCACCTCCAGCCCCTCGGCCAGCGCGACCGCTTCCTTCGCGGCGGCGTCGGGCAGGCAGAGGATGGCGATCTGGGCCTCGGCCAGCGCCTCGCGCCGCGCCTGCGGGTCTTTCCGGCGGGCGGGGTCGAGCTGGACCAGCTCGATGTCGCGGCGGGGCGCCAGACGCTCGCGGATCTGCAGCCCCGTGGTCCCGGCCTCGCCGTCGATGAACACCTTGTGCGCCATGTCGCCCCCTTTCGTTGCCCCGCGATGTGGCCTGTCAGGTCAGGCGGCGCAAGTGGGCGGGCGCAGCACGAAATGGCGGTCCAGCGCGTTGTCGAGGCTGAACCCCGCCCCGCGTCCCGGCACCGCATCCACCGTCAGGTCGGTATCTGCCCAGACCTCCGCCTGCGCGCCGCCCGTCCAGAAGGGCGCCGCGCCGACGGTGCCAAGCTGCACGTCATTGCTGCCGATGCGGAAGTCGCCCTGCGCGTAGACCATCGGCGCGGTCCCGTCGCAGCAGCCGCCCGACAGGTGGAACATGACCGGGCCATGCGCGGCCTCGATCTCGGCTAGCAGGTCCAGCGCGGCTGCGGTCGCGGTGATGCGGTTCATGCGGCAAGCCTTTTCTGCAGGAAGTCCAGCACCTGCCGTTCTTCGGGACGCAGGTCGGGCTCGTCCAGTTCCTCGGCGATCTCCTCGCTGATTTCCAGCGCGAGGTCGTCTGACAGGTAGCTGTCGATCACCTGCGGGTGGACATAGCACTTGCGGCAGATCGTGGGGGTGTTGCCGAGGCGCGCGGCCACCTGCTCGATCGCCTCGCGGACGTTGCGCTTGGCGGCCGTCTGGCTGTCGGCCTTTTCGTATTCGGCCAGCGCCAGCGCCGCCAGCACCGTGCCGGTCCAGGTGCGGAAGTCCTTGGCGGTGATGTCGGTGCCGGAAATCTCGCGCAGATAGGCGTTCACGTCGCCCGAGGTGACGCTGCGCCGCTCGCCGTCCTCGTCGAGATACTGGAACAGGTGCTGCCCCGGCAGGTCCTGGCTGGCCTTGACGATCCGCGCCACCCGGCGGTCGCGGATGCCGAGGTTCCATTCCTTGCCGCTTTTCCCCTTGAAGCGGAAGCGCACCTGCGAACCCTCCACCTTGACATGGCGGTCATTCAGCGTGGTCAGCCCGTGCGACTTGTTCTGCTTGGCGTAATCCGCGTTGCCGACCCGGATCATGGTGGTTTCCAGCAGGTGCACGACCGTTGCCAGAACCTTCTCGCGCGGCATCCCCCGGCGGCTCATGTCCTCGCTCACGCGGGCGCGCAGGGCAGGAAGGGCGGCGGCGAAGTCCAGCATCCGTTCGTATTTCGTGCTGTCGCGGGCCTCGCGGAAGCGGGGATGATAGCGGTACTGCTTGCGCCCGCGCGCATCGCGCCCCGTGGCCTGAAGATGACCGTTCGGGTCGGCGCAGATCCAGACATCGGTATAGGCGGGCGGGATCGCCAGTGCGCGGATGCGGGCCAGCCTGTCCTTGTCCTTGACCGTCTTGCCTTGCGCGTCACGGTAGCTGAAGCCCTTGCCCGCGCGGCGGCGGGTGATGCCGGGTTCCGAGTCGCTGACATGGACCAGCCCCGCGCTTTCGGCGGCATCCTGCGGATCGACGATGCTGCCTGTCGCCATCATTCATCCCTTGCGGCTGTGGCGACGAACGCGGGCCGGGCCGTTCCGGTTCGCGGGCGGCTCAGTCCCATTCCATCTCGGCGTAGGCCGCGGCGGCGTTCCGCGCGGTCGTCGCGGGGAAGTCGGCCCAGCCATCTGCCAGCGGAGCCATCGCTTTGCCGACCACCGGCACCGCCGCCGAAAGGCCCTGACCCGCGTCCAGCGCCGCCCGCACGGCGTCCCGCAGCGCAGCGAGATAGGCTTGCTGCGCGGCGCTGACCTCGGTGAAGGACGCGGCGACCGGACCGTGGCCGGGGATCACCGGCGCGCCCTCATGCGGTCGGGAAAGCCAGTCGAGCCAGCCCTTGAGCGAGCCGTCCACCACCGGCGTCAGTCCCCGGAACACCAGATCGCCGGTGAACAGCGCGCCCGTCGCGCTGTCGCGCACGGTCAGGTCGCTGTCGGTATGGGCCGGGGGCGCCGGCGTCAGTTCCAGCGTCCGCCCCCCGAGGTCGAGCGTTTCCGGCCCCGCGATGGTCCGCGTCGGCCCGATCAGGACCGTGCCCGTCCAGGCATCCGCGCCGATCTGGGCGGGGATGCTTTCGGCCCATGTGTCGCGGCGCAGGTCCAGCGCCTCGGGCAGGCGGGCGTCGGCGATGATCTCGGCGCCTGCCTCGGCGAAGACCTCGGCACCCGCGATATGGTCGGGATGCATGTGGGTCAGGATCACCGGCTCGATGGGCAGGTCGGTCAGGCGGCGGATGGCGGCATAAAGCGCCTCCCCCTGCGCCCGCGAGCCGCCGGGGTCGATTACCGCTACGCGGTCCTCGCCGATGACAACGCCGAGATTGGCGATCCAGCCCCGGTTTTCAGGCGAAAGCTGCGCATCGGCGCCGCGATGGACATGGAGACCGGGGGCGAGTCCGGAAAGTTCCAGCGCGGGCGCCTTGGCCAAGGGCGCGCAGCGCCAGCCCTGCCCGGTCAGGTCGGGGTGGGCGGCCAGCCAGGCAGGCGCGATATCCTCCGCCCTGGCCTCGCACCCCGCCGCATCCGGCGCTTCCGCTGCGGGCAGCAGGCGGTCCGCGCAGGCCGAAGGATCGGCGGCAAGGCAGGCGGTCAGGATCAGGACATGCATCGGCGGGTCTCCGTGACCCGGAATGTTACCCGCAAGGCCCGTCCGTGCATCACGGGCGCGGACTTCTACGACCTTCGTCGGGGTCGCCGCACATGCCCCGGCCTTGTCACCATGGGCCAGCGCCGGCACGACCGGGTCGCCGGCCGAGGGAGATCAGCCATGTCCCTTTCCCTTGCACCGCTTCGCCTTGCCGCCCTGGCGTTGGCCCTGGTGGCCGCGCCCGCGCTGGCCGCCGACAACCCGCTGCAGCCCTCGCCGGCATGGGAGGACATGCGCTCGGGCGTGATCGGCACCGACAGCGAGCCGCCGATCGACCCTGCCGTCTTCGACCTCGACGCGCCCATGCGGGCCGAGAACTCCGCGCTGGTCCCGATCCGCATCATCCAGCCGCCCGGCGCCCCACGCATCACGAAACTGGCGCTGGTGATCGACCAGAACCCCGCGCCTGTAGCGGGGGAGTTCACCTTCGGCCCCGCCACCGCGCCGCTCGACTTCGAGGTCCGGGTACGCGTGGACGCCTATTCCGACGTCCGCGCCATCGCCACGCTGGAGGACGGGCGGCAGGTGATGGCCGGGCGCTTCGTCAAGGCCTCGGGCGGCTGCGCGGCCCCTGCAGGAGGCGGCGACAAGGCGCGCGAGGGCATGGGCGAGATGCGCTTCCGCAGCGAACCGGTGGAGGGCCGCGCGATGGGGACGCTGATGATTCGGCATCCCAATTTCTCGGGCCTGCAGCGCGATCAGGTGACGCTGCTGAACATCCCGGCCGAGTTCGTCCAGACGGTCGTGCTGAAGCAGGGCGACGAGGTGCTGATGACGATGGAGGGCGGGATCTCGATTTCCGAGAACCCGGTCTTCCGCCTGGGCTACAAGCCCAACGGCCAGCCGATCACGGCCCATGCCGAGGACACCGACGGCCGGGTGTTCCAGCAAAGCTTCCCGGCGGCGGGCGGCTGACCGCTTGCCTGCGCGGGGCCACCCTGTCAGGCTGCGCGCGCATCCGCGACGGGACCATCCATGATCGACACACGCAAGCTGGGCGGGCTGACCGTCAGCGACATCTGCCTTGGCACCATGACCTTCGGCAGGGACACCCCGCGCGACGAGGCGCTGGCCCAGATGGACCGGGCGCTGGACGCCGGCATCACCTTCTGGGACACGGCCGAGATGTATCCGGTGAACCCCGCCGTCGCCGAGACCTACGGCCTGACCGAGGAGATCATCGGCGAATGGCTGTCCTCGCACCGGGGCCGCGAGCGGCTGCAGATCGCCACAAAGGCCAGCGGCCCGAATGGTGGCCACACCCGCGGCGGCAAGGGCTTCGAGCCGGGCAACATCGCGGGCGCCGTGGACGAATCGCTGCGGCGGCTGCGGACCGACCATATCGACCTTTACCAGCTTCACTGGCCCAAGCGCGGCAGCTACGCATTCCGCCAGAACTGGACCTATGACCCCAGCCGCGCGTCAAAGGCGCGGGCGCAGGACCACATGGAGGGCATCCTGACGGCGATGCGCGAGGTCGTGGCAGCGGGCAAGGTGCGCGAGTTCGGCCTTTCCAACGAGACCGCCTGGGGCACCATGTCCTGGCTTGCCGCCGCCGAACGCACGGGCGGCCCGCGCGTGGTGTCGGTCCAGAACGAATACGGTCCCCTGCACCGGCTTTACGACACCGACATGGCCGAGGTGGGCCACAAGGAAAACGTGACGCTGCTGGCCTATTCGCCGCTGGCCGCCGGGCTGCTGACCGGCAAATACGCGCGCGGTGCGATCCCCGACGGCAGCCGCGCCGGAAATGAACGTCTGCGGGGCGGCGAGGGCGACCTGCACGGGCGCGTGACCCCCCGCGCCACCGTCGCTGCCGAGGCTTGGGCAGACATGGCGCGCGGGCTGGGGCTGGACCCTGTCCATGCAGCCATCGCCTTTGTCCGCCAGCGGCCCTTTCCGGCGATCCCGATCATCGGGGCCACGCGGATGGCGCAACTGGACCACCTGCTGGCGGGGCTGGACCTGCGGCTGAACGCCGAGGCGATGCGCGCCATCGACACCTTCCACCGCGCGCACCCGCTTCCCTTCTGACGCAGCGGTGGGGGTTGCGGCCCCCGCCCCGGCCCGCATCATGGCCGCGTCCGGTCAAAGGGGGAAAAACCATGCTGCCGCCGATCCTGTCGAACCTGCGCCTGCCGGTCGTCGCCGCGCCGATGTTCATCGTCTCGACCCCCGACCTGGTGATCGCCCAGTGCAAGGCCGGGATCGTGGGCTCGTTCCCGGCGCTGAACGCGCGCGAGGGTGACGGCGAGCCGCCGCTGCTCGACGCCTGGCTGACCCGGATTCAGGAGGAACTGGACCGCCACAACCAGGCCAATCCCGACAGCCCCGCCGCGCCCTTCGCGGTGAACCAGATCGTCCACCGCTCGAACGCACGGCTGGATCGCGATATCGAGATCTGCCACCGTCACAAGGTGCCGATCTGGATCACCAGCCTCGGCGCGCGCCCCGAGGTGAACGAGGCCGCCCATGACTGCGGCGCCATCGCGCTGCATGACATCATCAACGCGACCTTCGCCCGCAAGGCGCTGGAAAAGGGCGCCGACGGGCTGATCGCGGTCGCGGCAGGCGCTGGCGGCCACGCGGGTCCGCAAAGCCCCTTCGCGCTGATCCAGGAAATCCGCGAGTTCTTCGACGGACCGCTGCTGCTTTCCGGTTCCATCGCCAAGGGGGGCGCGATCCTTGCCGCGCAGGCGATGGGGGCGGATCTCGCCTATGTCGGCAGCCCCTTCATCGCCACCGAGGAAGCGAATGCGGTCCCCGACTACAAGCGGATGATTGTCGAATCGGGGGCCGAGGACATCGTCTATTCCTCGCTGTTCACGGGCATCCACGGCAACTACCTCAAGCCCTCGATCCGGGCGGCGGGGATGGACCCCGACGCGCTGGGCCATGCCGCGGCCGAATCGATGGATTTCAGCAAGGGCAGTTCCAAGGCCAAGGCATGGAGCCAGATCTGGGGCTCGGGCCAGGGCATCGGCGCGGTGAAAAAGGTCGTTCCCGTCGCGGCCTTGGTGGACCGGCTCGCCCGCGAATATGCCGAGACGCGCCGGTCGCTGCTGGAAGCCTAGGCGCTGTCAGTGCGCGTCGGCCTGGGCTGCGGCGCGGGCCATCTCCTCCTGGCTGGTTTCGCGCGCGCCGTTGAAGAACCAGTTCAGGAACACCGCCGACAGCGCCGCCAGCAGGATGCCCGAATGGGTCAGCACCTTGGTCCCCGTGGGCAGCCACTGGTCGAAGTTGTTGGCGATCATCGGGATCATGCCCATGCCGATCGACACCGCCACCACGAACAGGTTGTGCCGGTTGCCCGCGAAATCGACCTGCGACAGCACCCGGATGCCGGTCGCCGCGACCATCCCGAACATCACCACCCCGGCGCCGCCCAGGACGACCGTGGGCAGCGCCTCGACCAGGGCGCCCATCTTGGGGATCAGCCCGAGGACGATCATGATCGCGCCCCCCGCCACGCAGACATGGCGCGAGCGCACGCCCGTGACCGCCACCAGCCCCACGTTCTGGCTGAACGAGGTATAGGGGAAGGTGTTGAAGATGCCGCCCAGCAGCGTGCCGACCCCGTCCGCGCGCAGGCCCGCGGCAAGCCGTGGCTGGTCGATCCGCTGGTCCACCATGTTGCCCAGCGCGAGGAACATCCCCGTCGATTCGATCATCACCACCAGCATGACCATCGTCATGGTCAGGATCATCAGCGGGTCGAAGATCGGCGTGCCGAAGTGGAAGGGCCGGATCGGCGCGAACCAGGCGGCGGCCGCGACCTTCTCGAACTGCATCAGGCCCAGCGCCGTAGCGAGGATGCCGCCGACGAGGATGCCGACCAGCACCGCGATATTGGCCAGGAACCCCCGCGCGAAGCGGGCGATCAGCAGGATCGTCGCCAGCACCACGGCGGCGATGACCATGTTGCGGGGGGCGGCGTAAAGCGGGTTCGGCACGCTCGGCGCAAGGCGCAGCCCCTCGGGGACGCCGCCCGCCGCGACCTGCGCGTCCAGCCAGGCCTGCATCGCCGGGTCCACCAGCATCGGCGCGGTCGGCCCGGCCTGCAGCCCGAAGATCCAGTTAATGCCGATGGGCATCAGGCTGACCCCGATCACCAGAATCACCGTCCCCGTCACCACCGGCGGAAAGAACCGCAGCATCCGGCTGACCAGCGGCGCGATCAGGATCGAGATCACCCCCGCCCCGATCACCGCGCCGAAAAGCGCCCGCGCGCCCTCCTGCCCCGGCATCTGGCTGGCGATGGCGACCATCGGGCCCACGGCGGCGAAGGTCACGCCCATCATCACCGGCATCCTGACGCCCAGCCAGGCCCCCGCCCCCAGCGACTGGATGATCGAGGCGATGCCGCAGACGAACAGGTCGGCCGAGATCAGGAAGGCCACTTCCTCGGGCGGAAGCTGCAAGGCGCGGCCGACGATCAGCGGCACCGCGATGGCGCCCGCATACATCACCAGCACATGCTGCAGCCCCAGCGTGAACAGGCGCGGCGCGGGCAGCATCGCATCCACCGGATGCACAGCCCCCCGGTTGGTCAGGTCGATCATGGTCTCCTCCCGCCAGGCCTGTCGGTGCGCCCGGTCCCTCGGGACCAGACTGCAACGGGGGCGGCGCGGCGCAAAGGCTTTCCTGCGGCTTTCCGCGATGCGGATTGCGGGGCCCTGCGGTTTGCGGCAGCTTGGCCCGCGCATGGACGACGCACGAATCCGCAAGGGCCCCGCCCCTTTGCCTGCCCGGATCCCGCGACAGGGACCGGCCGCCGGTTCCCCCGTGGTGGACCGGGCGCTGATGCTGCTGGAGGTGCTGGCGGACAGCGACGGGCTGTCCCTGTCCGAACTGGGGCGGCGGCTGGGGCTGGCGCCCTCGACCGTGCACCGGCTGCTGGCGGCGCTGGCGGCGCGCCGGCTGGCCGAGGCCGATCCGGCAACGCAGATCTGGACCGTTGGCCCCGGCGCCTTCCGCCTTGGCGCGGCCTTCCTGCGGCGCGGAGGTCTGGCCGAGCGCGCCCGCCCGGTTCTGGCGCGGCTGGCCGGGGACAGCGGCGAAACCGCCGTGCTGGCGGTGCCGGACGGGGATTCGGCGCTGGTGGTGGCCGAGGCGCCGGGCGGCGCAACCCTGCGCGCCGTCCTGCCGCCCGGCACCCGCCTGCCTTATCACGCAAGCGCCCCCGGAAAGGCGCTGATCGCGCATCTGCCGCTGGCACGGGTCCGCGCGCTGCTGGGCCGCGCCGCCCTGCCCGCGCTGACGCCGCGTTCGCTGACCGATCAGGGGGAACTGACCGCCGATCTTGCAACCCTGCGGCACGGCGGCTGGCTGACGGAGCGGGGCGAAGCCGCCCTCGGGCAGAACGGCATCGCCGCGCCCGTCTTCGGCGGCGCGGGCGAGCCGGTGGCGGCGCTGGGGCTGGTCGGCCCCTCGGCGCGGCTGGACGACGCGGCGCTGGCCGCGCTGGGGCGCCGGGTGGCGGAAGCCGCCGCGGCGCTGGGCGCGGCCCTGGGCGGACCGGCCGGGCATCTTCCCCCGGCCCCGCGCAGGGGCTAGTTTCGCGGCCATGGACATGACCCTTCCCGCCCTTGCCGCCATCGGCGACGCCGACGAGAACCTGACCGCCGCGCTGGCCCGCGTGCTGGCCGCTGTCCTGCGCCCCGGCGACACCCTGCTGCTGGAAGGCCCCGTGGGCGCCGGCAAGACCCATTTCGCCCGCGCCCTGATCCGCGCCCGGCAGGGCGAGGCGCCCGAGGACGTGCCCAGCCCCACCTTCACCCTTGTCCAGACCTACCGCGACGCGGCGGGGGTCGAGATCTGGCACGCCGACCTTTACCGCCTGACCGATCCTTCGGAACTGGTCGAACTGGGACTGGACGAGGCGATGGCGCAGGCGATCACCCTGATCGAATGGCCCGACCGGCTGGGCGCCCCGCCGCCCGGCGCGCTGACCGTGGCGCTGACGCCCGGGGCCGAGGACCGCCGCCGGATCGTCCTGTCGGGCGACCCCGCCCGCTGGTCCGACGCGCCAAGGCTGCTTGAGATCGCGCAGTTCCTGCAGGCCGCCGGCTGGGCAGGCGCGCGGGTCGCGCCGCTGGCGGGCGACGCCTCGGCCCGGCGCTATTTCCGGCTCTGGGGCGAGGACGGCACGGCGGTCCTAATGGACGACCCCACCGGCGCGATGCCCCGCTATCTGCAGATGACCGACTGGCTACGCCAGCGCGGCTTTCACGCCCCCGCCCCTGTCGCTCATAACGAACCCCACGGATTGGCCGTGGTCGAGGACCTGGGCGACGACCTCGTGGCCCGCGTCCTTGACCGCGAGCCCGAAGCCGCGCCTGCGATCTACGACCGCATCGCGGACCTGGTCGTAGACCTGCACGGCCACCGCCCGCCCGAGTTCGTCCCCGCGCTGGACGGTCCGGCGCTGGCGGAACAGGTGGCGTTGTTTGCTGACTATGCCGCCGCTGCAGGGGCGCCCATCGATGCGGCCGCCCTGTCCCGAACCATTGCCGCGCTTCATGCGGGCCTCTGCGACGACACCCTGCCGGTCCTGTCCCTGCGCGACTTCCATGCGGAAAACCTCGTCTGGCGGGGCGAGGCGCCCTTGGGCCTTCTGGACTTCCAGGACGCCGTGACGGCGCATCCGGCCTATGAGCTGGCCTCGGTCCTGCAGGATGCCCGCCGCGACGTGTCCCCTGACATCGAGGAAGCCGCGATCGCGCGCTACCTGACCGCGACAGAAGGGGACTACGCCGCATTCCGCGCCGCCTATGCCCTGCTGGGGGCGCAGCGGAACCTGCGGATCATGGGGATCTTCACCCGCCTCTGCCTGCAGGACGGCAAGACCCGCTACCTCGACATGATGCCGCGCGTCTGGGCGGCGATCACCCGCAACCTGTCCCATCCGGCGCTGGCCCCGTTGGCCGCGGCGCTGAAGGATGTGCCCGCGCCCTCGCCCCAGGTCGTCGCGGCGATCCGCGCCCGCTGCGGGACAGGGAAATGAGCGCGCCCGATACGCTGATGCTGTTCGCCGCCGGAAAGGGGACGCGGATGGCGCCCCTGACCGACGTGACGCCGAAACCCCTGATCCCGGTGGCGGGGCGGCCGCTGATCGACCATGCGCTGGCGCTCGCCCGCGCGGGCGGGGCGCGGCGGATCGTGGTCAATGTCCATCACCTCGGGCAGCAGGTCGTGGATCACCTTGCCGGCAGCGATGTCCTGATCTCGGACGAGACCGAGGCCCTGCTGGAAACCGGGGGCGGGCTGAAGAAGGCCCTGCCGCTGCTGGGCCAAGGCCCGGTGCTGACGATGAACCCCGACGTGGTTTGGACCGGGCCGAACCCCGTCGCGGCGCTGCGGGCGGCGTGGGACGACCGCATGGATGCGCTGCTGATGCTGGTCCCGGTCGACCGGGCGCAGGGCCGTGTCGGCGGCGGCGACTTCGCGCTGGACGCCCGGGGCCGGATCACCCGCGGCGGACCCTTCGTCTATACCGGCTGCCAGATCATCCGCACCGGGGGGCTGGCCGCCATCACGGAACCCGTCTTCTCGCTCAACCGCCTCTGGGACCGGATGATCGCGGATGGCCGCGCCCATGGCATCGTCCATCCCGGCGGCTGGTGCGACGTGGGCCGCCCCGACTGCATCCCGCTGGCCGAGGCGATGCTGGCGGAAGCCGCATGACGGCGATGCAGGGCCTTTATGCCCTTCCCCCCGGCGTCGATTTCGGGGCCGAACTCGTGCGCGGGTTGCTGTCCCGCATGGCCGGGCGCCAGCCCGAGGCGCTTGCCGCCGTCACCATCTACGGCAACTCCAGCCACACCCTGCGCGCCATCGAGGCGGCCTTCCACGAGGCCGGTCCCCTGCTGCTGCCCCGCCTGCGGCTGATCGCCGAGATCGGCAGCGAATGCGGCTTTCCCCCGCCCGCCCCGCCCCTGGCGCGCCAGCTTCAACTGGCGCATCTGGTCGCGCGGGCGATGGCGGGCGACGACACCGGGCAGTCGGTCCCGGCGCTGACCCGCTCGCTGGCGGAACTGATGGCCGAGATGCAGGCCGAGGGCTTGGGACCGGATGCGCTGGACGGCATCGACGCCGCCGATCACGCCGCCCACTGGCAGCGCACGCTGGCCTTCCTGCGGATCGCGGCGGGCTTTCACCTCGACGGCCAGCCCATCGACCGCGAGGCGCAGGCCCATGCCGCCGCCACGCGGCTGGCCGCCGACTGGGCCGAGGGGCGGAACCTGCCGCAAGGTCCGGTGATCGTCGCCGGCTCCAGCGGATCGCACGGGGCCACGCGGCTGTTCATGGAAGCCGTGGCCCGCCTGCCCGAAGGCGCGGTGATCCTGCCCGGCCACGACCCCGACACGCCCGGCCACGTCTGGTCGATGCTGCGCGACGGCAACGAGGACCACCCGCAGGCCCGTCTCGGCCCGCTGGTCGCCGGTTGCGGCAGCCCGCAGCCTTGGACAGACGCGCGGGCGCCGGCTCCGGCGCGGAACCGGCTGGTCAGCCTTGCGCTGAGGCCCGCGCCCGTGACCGACCAGTGGGTGGCCGAGGGGCCTTCGCTGGGCGATCTGGAACGGGCGACCGAAGGCCTGACGCTGATCGAGGCCGAAAGCCCCGCCGCCGAGGCGGGCGCGCTCGCCGCGCTGATCCGCGAGGCCGTCCACCGGGGCGAGCCGGTGACGCTGATCGCCGCCGACCGCAGCCTGACGCGGCGGGTCTCGGCGGCGCTGGACCGCTGGGGCATCATCGCCGACGACAGCGCGGGCGTGCCGCTGCCGCTGACCGCCGCGGGGCTGTTCGTGCGCCATGTCGCGAGCCTGCCGGGGCGGCCCCTGGGCATCGACACGGCGCTGATCCTGCTCAAGCACCCGCTGACCGCGACGGGGGGCGGCCGCCACGCGCGCCGCCTGCACCTGCTGCAGACGCGCGAGCTGGAACTGAACCTGCGCCGCCACGGCCCCGCCTTCCCGGATGGCGAGGCGCTGCGGAGATGGGGCGAGAAAGGCCGTCGCGGCAGGCCCAACGCGGTCCGCGCCGCATGGGCGGACGGCATCGCGGCGCTGCTGGACGCCACCCTGCCGCTGATCGCGGATGGCGGGCCGCTGCCCCTGGCCGAACGCGCCGCCCGCCACCGCAGGCTGGCCGAGCTATGGGCGGCGGGACCGGGGGGCGAGGTGGAAGCCTCGGCCCTTTACGCCGAAAGCGCAGGCGAGAAGCTGCGGGCGGTGCTGGATCACCTCGCGCTGCACGCAGGTCACGGGCCGCAGATGGCGGCGCGGGACTTCGCCCGGCTGCTGGCCGACCTGCTGCAGGGGCAGGCCGTGCGGGCGGATGCCGCAGCCCATCCGCTGGTCCGCATCCGCGGCCCGCGCGAGGCGCGGACCGAGGCGCAGGGCCTTGTCATCCTCGGCGGGCTGAACGAGGGCGGCTGGCCGCAGGCGCTGGACCCGGACCCCTGGCTCAGCCGCCCGATGCGGCGGCAGGCGGGGCTGACGCTGCCGGAACGGCGGATCGGGCTGGCGGCGCATGACTTCCAGATCAGCGTGGCCGCGCCGAAGGTGGTTCTCTCGCGGGCGCATCGCAGCGACGAATCCGAGACGATCCCCTCGCGCTGGCTCAATCGGCTGATGAACCTGATGAACGGCCTGCCCGCGCAGGGCGGCCCTGCCGCGCTGGCTGCGATGCGGGCGCGGGGGCAGTTGTGGCTGGACCGGGCGGCGGCGATCGCGGCCCCGAGGGCGCAGGATGCGGCGCCCCCCTGCCCGCGTCCCTCGCCCCGCCCGCCTGCGCCGGCGATCCGGGAATTGTCGGTCACGGCGGTCGCACAGTTGATACGCGATCCGTATGCGATCTATGCACGCCACGTGCTGCGGCTGCGGGCGCTGGACCCGCTCTGCCCTCAGCCCGACGCGGCGGAACGCGGCAACGTGCTGCACGCGATCATCCAGAGCTTCCTGTCGCCCACCCCGCAGCCGCATGAAGGCCCCGAGGCGCTGCACGCCCGGCTGCTGGAGGCCGCCGACCGGGTGCTGGCGGAACAGGTGCCCTGGCCCTCGGTGCGGATGTTCTGGCGGGCACGGATCGCGGGCATCGCCGGGCGGCTGGTGCGCGAGGAGCACGAGCGCCTGCAGGAAGGCCAGCCGCTGGTGGTCGAGCGGCAGTACAGGCTGGCGGTCGCGGGGCTGGACTTCACCCTGACCGCAAGGCCCGACCGCATCGACCGGCTGGGGGACGGTCGCGCGGTGATCTATGACTACAAGTCCGGGACGCCCCCGACCCGCCCGCAGATCCTGACGTTCGACAAGCAGCTTCCGCTGGAAGCGGCGATGGCGGAACGTGGCGCCTTCGGGCAGAAGATGAAGGTCGCGGACCTGCGCTATATCCGCCTTGGCGGCGAGGGCGAGACCACGCCGCGCGGCTGGGACGACGAGATGCAGCAGACATGGGACCAGTTCGTCGCCCTGATCTCGGCCTATCTGCGGGGCGAGCACGGCTTCACCGCCCGCCGCGCGATGGAGCGGATGGGCTTCGGGTCCGACTACGACCACCTCGCCCGCTATGGCGAATGGTCCGAGGCCGATCCGCCGCAACCGATCAGGCTGGGCCATGAATGATCTTTCGGTAAAGGGCATGGGGCCGGACCCCGCGACCCGCGCCCAGCACATCGCGGCAGACCCCGACCGCTCGACCTGGCTGACGGCCAACGCAGGGTCCGGCAAGACCAGCGTGCTGACCGACCGGGTGGCGCGGCTGCTGCTGGCGGGGACCAAGCCCGAGCGCATCCTCTGCCTGACCTATACCAAGGCCGCGGCGACCGAGATGCAGAACCGCCTGCTGCGCCGTCTGGGCGAATGGGCGATGCTGGACGATGCCGCGCTGACCGGGCGGCTTGCGCGCATGGGCGTGGGCGCGGGGGCCGACCTGAACGCGGCGCGGCGCCTGTTCGCGCAGGCCATCGAGACGCCGGGCGGGCTGAAGGTCCAGACAATCCACAGCTTCTGCGCGGGCGTGCTGCGGCGCTTTCCGCTGGAGGCCGGGGTGCCGCATGGCTTCGCCGAACTGGACGAGCGCAGCGCCGCCAACCTGCGGGTCGAGATCATCGAGCGCATGGCCCGCGACAATGCCCCCGAGATGGCCGACCTGCTGGCGCTGCAATCCGACAGCGGGCTGGACGATTTCCTCGCGAACCTCAGGGACTTCGACCGCCCGCCCTGCCCCGAGACGCTGTGGAAAGCCTGCGGGCTGCCGCATGGCTTCGACGAACCCGCGCTGCTGGCGCAATGCTTCGACGGTGACCAGGCCACGCTGATCCCGGCGCTGATCCCGCTGCTGCAGGCGGGCGGAACTCGGGATGGCGAGGCCGCCGCCAAGCTCTCCGTGCGGGTCTGGGACCGTGCGGGCGTGGAGGAATTGATCACGCTGGAAGCCGTGCTGCTGAACGGCGAGAAAGCGAAGGCTCCTTTCTCGGCCAAGCTGGGCAGCTTCCCCAGCAAGGATCTGCAGAAGGGCTCCTGCGCCCCGCTGATGCCGCGGTTGAACGCGCTGATGTCCCGCGTCGAAGCAACCCGCCCGATGCGGCTGCAACTGGCCCAAGCCCAGCGCACGCTGGCGCTGCAGCGTTTCGGCCATGCCTTCGGCAACCGCTATGCGGCGGCCAAGATGGCGGGCGGCTGGCTCGACTTCGACGACCTGATCGGGCGGACGGCGCGGCTCCTGGACGATTCCACCATGGCGCAATGGGTGCTGTTCCGGCTGGACGGGGGGATCGACCATATCCTCGTGGACGAGGCGCAGGACACCTCGCCCCTGCAATGGCGGGTGATCCAGCGGCTGACGGACGAGTTCACGGCGGGCGCGGGCGCCGCCGACCGGGCGCGGACGCTGTTCGTGGTGGGCGATCCCAAGCAGTCGATCTATTCCTTCCAAGGGGCAGATATCGCCGTCTTCGAGGCCCGCCATGCCGAGTTCTCGGCCGCCTTCGACGCCGCGGGCCAGCCGATGCAGGACGCGGCGCTGCGCCATTCCTTCCGCTCCTCCCCCGCAATCCTGCGACTGACCGATGCGGTATTTTCGGGCGAGGCCGCGCAAGGCCTGGGCGACACCCCCAGCCACATCGCCTTCCACGAGGGGATGCCCGGCCGCGTGGACCTGTGGCCGCCGGTGCCCGACCCGGAAAAGCCCGAAGCGATGCCGTGGCACGCGCCGGTCGATACGGTCGCCGCCAATGCCGCGCCGCGGGTGCTGGCCGAGGCGGTGGCGAAAGCCGCGGCCGGGATGATCGGCACGCCCATCACCCTGCGGAACGGTCAGGTGCGTCCGATGCAAGCGGGCGACATCCTGATCCTCGTCCAGCGGCGGTCGGCGATCTTCCACGACCTGATCCGGGCCTTGAAGCAGGCCGGGCTGCCGGTCGCGGGCGCCGACCGGCTGCGGCTGGGGGGCGAGCTGGCCGTCAAGGACATCCGTGCCGTCCTGTCGGTGCTGGCCACGCCCGAGGACGACCTGTCGCTGGCCGCCGCCCTGCGCTCGCCCATCTTCGGGCTGTCCGAGGAGGAGCTTTACCGCCTCGCCGCCCCGCGCAAGGGCCTGCTGATCCAGGCGCTGCGGCGGTCGGGGCATGAGCGGGTGAAGGACATCCTGTCCGACCTGCAGGGGCAGGCGGATTTCCTGCGGCCCTACGACCTGATCTCGCGCCTGCTGGTGCGGCACGGGGGCCGCGCCCGGCTGATCGGGCGCTTGGGCCCCGAGGCCGAGGACGGCATCGACGAACTGCTGGCGCAGGCGCTGACCTATGAGACAAGCGAGACGCCTTCGCTGACGGGCTTCCTTGTCTGGCTGGCCGATGACGAGGCGCAGGTGAAACGCCAGCCGGGCGCGGCAGCCGAGGGCGGCGGGCTGATCCGGGTGATGACGGTGCATGGCGCCAAGGGGCTGGAAAGCCCGGTGGTGATCCTGCCCGATTGCGCCAAGCGGAAGGGGCCGGGGCGCAGTCCGCCGACGATCCTGCCCGACGACGGCCCGCCCGCGCATTGGCGGGCGGCGAAGGCCTGGCAGACGCCGCAGGTGCAGGAATGGACCCTTCGCGACCAGCGGCGGCAGGAGGAGGAGCGGCGGCGGCTTCTGTATGTCGGCCTCACGCGGGCGGAAAGCTGGCTGATCGTGGCGGCGGCGGGAGAGACCGGCGCGGGCTGCGAAAGCTGGCACGCGATGGTGGCGGACGGGTTTTCCCGCGCCGAGGGGCTGGCGCAGGCCGACCTGCCCTGCGACTGGGGCGATTGCGGCATCCGCCGCCTCTCCTTCGGCGACTGGCCCGCCTCGGCCGAGGCGGAGACACGCGCCGCGCGGCCCGAGGTGACGCTGCCCGACTGCCTGCACGAAAAGGCGCCGCCGGTCGCGCACGCGCCCGGTCCAATCGCGGCGACGGCGCTGGGGGGTGACAAGGTGCTCGCCTCGGACCCTGCGAACGGAGGGGGGCGCGAGGCCGCGCTGCTCGCCGGCACGAGGCTGCACCTGCTGCTGGAGCATCTGCCGGGGGTGCCTCCTGATGAGCGCCCCGCCCGCGCCCGTGACCTGCTGGCGGGGGCCGAGGGGGGCCTGCCGACCGAGCCGGAGCTTGCCGCGCTGCTGGAGGAGCTTTCGGCGCTGGTCGAGGCCGAGGAGCTTGCGCCGCTGTTCTCGCCGCAAGGGACGGTGCTGCGCGAGGTGGCGCTGACCGCGCCCTTGCCGAACGGGCGCAGGCTGTCGGGGACGATCGACCGGCTGATCGTGACAGAGGGGTGTGTCACCGCGCTCGACTACAAGTCGAACGCCGCCGTGCCCGAGATGGTTGACGCGGTCCCCGAGGGCTACCTGCGTCAGATGGCCGCCTATCGCCACGCGCTGCGGGCGATCTATCCGGGCCGCAAGGTGGAATGCGCGATCCTGTGGACGCGGGCGCGAAGCGCCATGACCCTGCCCGATCCCCTGCTGGACGCGGCATGGGAGGCTGCGATGCGCGGCCTTGACCCGGCGGGGGCGCGCCCATAGCTCTGACCTGACCCCGATTTCCTGAAAGGTTCGCCAAATGGCCACGATGAAAGCCACCGACGCCGATTTCGACAGCGTCGTCCGTCAGTCCGATGTCCCCGTCGTGGTGGACTTCTGGGCCGAATGGTGCGGCCCCTGCCGCCAGATCGGCCCGGCGCTGGAGGAGCTGTCCGACGAATACGCCGGCCGCGTGAAGATCGTGAAGATCAACGTGGACGAGAACCCCGACACGCCTGCCACGCTGGGCGTGCGCGGCATCCCGGCGCTGTTCATGTTCAAGGACGGCGAGGTCGTGTCGAATCGCATGGGCGCCGCGCCCAAGGCCTCGCTGAAGGCCTGGATCGACGAAGCCGTCTGACGCCCCTGAACGCCGCCCGAACGGGGCGGCGTTCACGCCACCGCCGGGCGATTCCCGTAAAGATCGGCCAACCGCCGCGGCCGGTCGAAGTAATAGCCCTGCACCAGCCGGACACCCGCGGCCCGCAGGGATTCCAGTTCGGCGTCCGTCTCGATCCCTTCGGCCACCACCGTGAGCCCGAGGTCGTCGCAGAGGTTGACGACATGGCGCAGCACCAGCCAGGCGCGGTCGCTGGTGCAGCAATCGGCGATGAAGTCGCGCGACAGCTTGATCCCGTCGAAGCGGCCGGAACTGACATGCGACAGGGCCGCATATTCCGTGCCGAAATCGTCCAGCACCAGCCGGAAGCCGTGGCGGCGCAGGCTTTCGACCTCGGCCCCCGAGGCGACGGCGCTGGCCGAAACGCTTTCCGTCAGCTCCAGCGTCAGCCGCCGAGGATCGACCCCATGGGCGCCGACGATCGCGGCTGCGGCATCGGCAAAGCCCGGCTCGGCCAGTTGCCGGGCCGAGACATTGACGTTCAGCCGCACATCCCCCGGCGTGCGCAGCAGGTCGGCGCAGGCGCGGTCCAGGACCCAGCGCCCCAGTTCCGAGATCATGCCGTTCTGCTCGGCCAGCCGCACGAAGGTCGATGGCTCGATGCGCCCGAACTGCGGGTGCTGCCAGCGCAGCAGCGCCTCGAAGGCAAAGACCTGCGCACTGTCCAGCGACACGATGGGCTGGTATTCCAGAAAGAACTCGTTGTTGCGGCAGGCCGAGCCGATGGCGTGCAGCAGCAGTTGCCGCGCGTCCGATTCGTCCTGCATCGCGGCTTCGAAGCGGACCGCCGTGCCCGGCTGCGACTTGGCGTGGTAAAGCGCCAGGTCCGCCCGCCGCAGCACGGTCGAGACGGGATTGGGCGCGGTCCAGTCCGCATCGGCGATGCCGGCGCTGATACCCGTCAGGCAGCGCAGGCTGCCGATGGCGAAGCCCCCGGCGCAGATGGCCGACAGCCGCGCGAACAGCGCCTGCGCCTCGGCCTCGTCGGCCAGCACGGCGCAGAATTCATCCCCGCCCATCCGCGCGCAGACGGCATGAGGCGGGGCGCTGGCGGCCAGCGCCCGGGCCAGCCGCACCAGGAAGCGGTCGCCGACATGGTGGCCGTGGATGTCGTTGATCGCCTTGAAGCGGTCCACGTCGATCAGCGCCACCGTGGCCGAGGCGTCCTTGTCCGACAGCCTGTGCAGGTGATCGTAAAGCGAACGGCGGTTGCCGAGGCCGGTCAGCGCATCGCGTTCCGCGAGATAGCGGGCGCGTTCCAGCGCCAGCCGTTCCTCGTGCATGTCCTCCAGCGTGCCGACCCATTCGGCCGGGTAGCCCGGCTTTTCGGGGATCAGCACCCCGCGCCCGCGCATCCAGCGCCAGCGGCCCTGGGCATCGAGGACCCGGCCTTCCGCCAGCACCGAACTGCCGATCTCGCGCCCGCGGAAATCCAGCCGGGCGCGGTCATCGGGGTGGAAGCGGGCGATCGCCGCGCGGTCCAGCGCGCTGTGATCGGGCTGGCCGGTCAGCGCCTGCCAGCCCTTGGCCGCGATGATGCGCCCCGACAGATCCGCACGCCACAGGACCAGAGCCCCCGCCCTCAGCGCCGCGCTGTAGCGTTCGCAACTGCGCTGCAGGATCTCCTCGGGCGTGGCGGACGCGGTATCATCGCCCAGGAAGCCGTCGTCGTGCCAGTCAACCATGGGTTTTACACGTCACAAGCAATCCTTTCGTTTCTACAAGCGAATTCCCGCCGGTCAAAGGGAAACTGCTTGCCATGTCCGCGGCGTCACGGCCCGCGGCGGCTGCGCCACAGGGAACCGGTCCGGATGCCCGTCGTTGGGGACACAGCCAACCTTCGGGGAACAGCCATGCAGATCAGCCTGACCATCAACGGCCAGCCGCGCGAGCTTGAGATCGACGACCCGCGCGTGACCCTGCTGGACCTGCTGCGCCAGCGCCTGGACCTGACCGGGACCAAGAAGGGCTGCGACCATGGCCAATGCGGCGCCTGCACGGTGCTGCTGGACGGCCAGCGGATCAATTCCTGCCTGACGCTGGCCGTCATGCACGACGGGGCCGCCATCACCACCATCGAGGGGCTGGGCACGCCCGAGGCGATGTCGGACCTGCAGCGCGCCTTTGTCACCCACGACGGGATGCAATGCGGCTATTGCACGCCGGGGCAGATCGTCTCGGCCACCGCCATGCTGGAGGAAGCGGCCCGCGGCTGGCCCAGCGCCGTCAGCCCCGATCTGACCGCACCGACCTTCGACGAGGAGGAGGTGAGGGAACGGATGTCGGGGAACCTCTGCCGCTGTTCCTGTTATCCAAACATCGTTGATGCGATCCGCAGCGTGGCGGAGGATGCGGCATGATCCCCTTTACCTACCAGCGCGCGGGCGACGAGGTTGCGGCTCTGGCCGCACAGGGCCGCTTCATCGCCGGGGGCACCAACCTTCTGGACCTGATGAAGCTGGAAATCGAGCGTCCGCCGGCGCTGGTGGACATCAATCCCCTGCCCTTGGCCGGGATTTCCGAAGAAGCCGAGGGCCTGCGGATCGGCGCCATGGTCCGCAATGCCGAACTGGCGGCGGACGAGCGGGTGCGCCTGAACTGGCCGCTTCTGTCCCGCGCGATCCTGTCGGGGGCCAGCCCCCAGATCCGCAACCGTGCCTCGACCGGCGGCAACCTGCTGCAGCGGACAAGGTGCCCGTATTTCTACGACCTCGACGCCCGCTGCAACAAGCGCGAGCCGGGGTCTGGCTGCGATGCCATCGGCGGGCGGAACCGCAACCTCGCCATTCTTGGCGCCTCTGAAAACTGCATTGCCACCTTTCCGGGCGACATGGCCGTGGCGCTGGTGGCGCTGGACGCGCAGGTGGAAATCACCAGCCCCTCGGGGGTGCGGACGATCCCGGTGGCCGAATTCCACCGCCTGCCGGGAGATCATCCCGAACGCGACACCGTGCTGGAACCGGGCGAACTGATCCGCGCGGTCCTGCTGCCTGCACCCACGGGCGGCATCCAGATCTACCGCAAGGTCCGCGACCGGCGCAGCTATGCCTTTGCGCTGGTCTCGGTCGCGCTGGACCTGACGATCGAGGAAGGACGCATCGCCCGCGTCGCGCTGGCCATCGGCGGGGTCGCCGCAAAGCCCTGGCGGGTGCCCGAGGCCGAGGCGGCGCTGACCGGCACCACGGGCGACGCGACCGCCGTGGACGCAGCCGCCGACATCATCCTGAGGGACGCGCGGGGACAGGGCGACAACGACTTCAAGATCCCGCTGCTGCGGCGGAGTCTGCAGGCCGCCATGCGGCAGGCCATTGACGGCAGGGAGGTTGCGTGATGCGCGATGCCATCGAACTGAAGCTGTCCCACCGGATGGATGCGAAGGACGAGACGAACTTCCTCGACGGCACGGCGCAGGGGGTCATCCATGCGCCGTTGGATCGTCCCGACGGGCCGCTGAAGGCCACCGGTCGCGCCACCTATGCCGACGAGGACCACCCCGCGGGCACGGTCTACGGCTTCTTCGTCCGCAGTCCCATCGGCAAGGGCTTCGTCACCGGGCTGAACAAGGCTGAACTGATGGCGATGCCCGGCGTGCTGGCGGTGCTGCGCGACGACCGGATGCTGCAGACCCCGGCGCAGGGTCAGGCGGGCAAGGCGCCGATGCGGGGACCGTCCGAGATCCTTTATGTCGGCCAGCCCATCGCGCTGGTCGTGGCCGAAACCTTCGAGCAGGCCCGCCATGCCGCCCTGAATGCCCGGCCCGAGCTGATCGAGCGCAAGCCCGCGGTCAGCGCCGAGCCTTCCGACTATGCCACCCCCAAGGCCAAGCAATCGGCGCAGGGCGATCTCGACCGCGCCATGACCGAGGCCGCGCATCGGCTGGACGTGACCTACACGACCCCCTCGATGACCCATGCCGCAATGGAACCCCATGCCGCCGTCGCCTGGTGGGAAGACGGCAGGCTGACGGTGCGCGGATCGTACCAGATGCTCAAGTTCAACAAGGCCGAGCTGGCGGATGCGCTGGGGGTGCGGCCAAAGGATGTCCGCATCCTGTCGCCCTTTGTCGGCGGCGGCTTCGGCAGCAAGCTCGGCATCTCGCACGAGGCGGTGGCGGCGGCCATCGCGGCGAAGAAGCTGGGCCGGCCGGTCGCCATCGCGCTGCACCGGCGCAATGTCTGCGAGGCGACCACGCGGCGGTCGGAATCGCGCCAGCGGGTGCGGCTGGCGGCGGATGCCGAGGGGCGGCTGACCGGCTTCGGGCATGAGGCCTGGGTTTCCTCGCTTCCAGGAGAGTCGTTCTCGGAGCCGGTGACGCAGGCCTCGCCCTTCACCTATGCGGGCGAGAATCGGGTGATCGGCCACCATGTCGCCTCGTTGAACGTGACCAATGCGGGGTCCATGCGGGCGCCGGGCGAGGCGATCGGCGTGCCGGTCATCGAATGCGCGATGGACGAACTGGCCGAGGCCACGGGGATCGATCCCATCGACCTGCGGCTGCGGAACATCCCCGAGGACGAACCGGGCACGGGTCGCGCCTATTCCTCGCACCGCATGGCGGACTGCCTGCGCGCGGGGGCCGAGGCCTTCGGCTGGGACCAGCGCCAGCCCGCAGGCAGCCGGCGCGAGGGCGAATGGCTGGTGGGCATCGGCATGGCGACCGCGGTGCGGGTCAACATGCTGCAGGAATCCGAGGCCACGGTGATCCTCAACCCCGACGGCACCGCGCGGGTCGAAACCGACATGACCGACATCGGCACCGGCAGCTACGCGATCCTGACCCAGATCGTGGCCGAAGCGCTGGGCCTGCCCATGGACCGGGTGACGACAGTGCTGGGAGACAGCGAACTGCCGCCTGCCTCGGGTTCGGGCGGGTCGTTCGGGGCGGCTTCCGCGGGATCGTCGGTCCTGCTGGCGGCGCAGGCGGTCCGGGCAGAGATCGCAAGGCGGCTGGAGGTAGACCCCGAGGAACTGACGCTGAAGGACGGCGCGGCTATCGCCGGGAACCGCATCCTGCCACTGGCCGAGATCCTTGACGGCGATTCGCTGAAGGCCAAGGGCCATATCCAGCCGGGTCTTGCCGAAAAGACCGTGCGCCAGGCAAGCTGGGGCGCGCAATTCGCCGAGGTCGCCGTCAGCGCCCTGACCGGAGAGGTGCGGGTCCGCCGCCTTTCGGCGACATTCGCGACTGGCCGCATCCTCAACGAGAAGACCGCGCGCTCGCAATGCATCGGCGGCATGATCTTCGGCATCGGCGCCGCACTGATGGAGGAAGTCCAGCACGATCCCCGCGACGGCCATTTCGTCAACCGCGACCTGGCAGAATACCACGTTCCGGCGAACCTCGACGTGCCGCATATCGACGTCACCTTCCTGCCCGACCGCGACCCCTACGCGAACCCGATGCAGGCCAAGGGGATCGGCGAGGTCGCCATCTGCGGCACCGCGGGCGCGATCCTGAACGCCATCCACAATGCGACAGGCGTGCGGATCAGGGATTTCCCGGCCACGCCCGACAAGCTGATCGCGCATCTGCCGATGACCTGAGCCGGTCCCTTCGGATCACCAGATGAAGTCGTCGGTGGCGAGGTCCGAAAGCCTTGTCCATTCGATGCGCAGCGTGTGGCCGTCCTGGCGGAACTCGACATGGTTGCCAGCCTGGGTCAATTGCCCGCGGACATCGGCCCATGAATCCAGCCCGGAAAAGCTGCTGAGGTTGATGCTGTCCTGAACGGGGTCGAAGTTGCGGATGGTGTCCGAGCCGAGGTTGAAGACGAAGCGGTCGGCCCCCGCCCCCCCGCGCAGCAGGTCATTGCCCGCGCCGCCGTCGAGGAAGTCGCTGCCCCCCTCGGCCGCGAGGTCGTCGTTGCCGGGCCCGCCGTAAAGCGTGTCGTTGCCCGCGCCGCCGATGATGATGTCATGGCCGCCGCCGCCCTCGATCCGGTCGTTGCCCGCCTGGCCGAACAGCCGGTCGCCGCCATCGCCGCCATCGATCCGGTCGTTGCCGGCATTGCCCGAGATGCTGTCCGAACCGGCGCCGCCGATCAGCCGGTCATCGCCGCTGCCGCCGATCAGCACGTCATTGCCCGCCCCCCCGTCCAGATAATTCGTTCCGGTCGATTCGATCAGCCGGTCGTTTCCGGCCCCGCCGTAAAGCGAATCGTTGCCGGCGCCGCCGATCAACTGGTCGTTGCCATCCTCGCCCCAAAGCTTGTCGTTGCCGACGCCCCCGTCCAGGACGTCATTGCCGCCCCGGCCATGAAGCAGGTCGTTGCCGGCGTTCCCCGCCAGCCGGTTGGCGGCCGCATTGCCGGTGATCCGGTCGGCCCCCTGCCCGCCGGTCGCATTCTCGATCTGCGTGTCGGGCGCGATCTGCATGTTTCCCACCGCGCCCATGACGTCCGAAATCGCCCCCGGGGCAAGATCGATCCGCTGCGCCGCCGTGCTTCTGGCGAAGTTCACATGGTCGTTGCCGCCGCTGTCCGCGATCAGGAAGGCCGCCCGCGCACCGAGGCTCGCCACCGCATCCAGCGACCCGCCCGCGTTCGAGTTCACCCCGTAGACCGTGTTCCCCGCATGGATCGTCGCGGGACCATACATCTGCTTCAGCGCAAGGTAATCGGCCACCATCGGCGTCAACTGGTAGGCCTTGGTCGCGTTGACGCGGGTGTTCTCGTTCTGGTCGAAATAGGACATCAGGCTGATCTGCCAGCTGTCGTTGTGGATGGCCGACTGCGAGAACTCGCGCACCCGGCCATAATCCTGCGGATGGCCCAGGCCCAGCGCATGCAGGGTCTCGTGCATGTAGGTGCGGAAGGCGAAGCTGCCGAAGCCGTCGCTGTCGCTGACGCGGTCATTGCTGATCCGCACGGTGGCCTTGTTGATGGTCGTCCCCGAGGCGGTGGTGCGCGTGTTCGCGCCCGAGCCGTCATGGCTGTAGGTGATCTGGGCCGCGCCCGTGGTCTCGCGGAACTGCAGCCCCGTCACCTCGCCGATCCCCCCCAGAGCGGCGCGGGCCAACCATTTTTCCTGCCTCGTCAGGTCGGTGATGTTGACGCTGATCGCGCCGTCGGAACCCGGCCGCATCGTCCGGGTCACGCCGTCGCTGTAGAGGCTGGTCATCAGCCGCTGGGCATATTGCTGTGGGGATAGAACCGACACGGGCAGAATCCTTCCGAACGGGGGCAGGTCCAGACTAAATCGGCATGGACCCGCTCACCAACCTGAGATTGTTCTTGTGGTTAATCATCTACCAGGGCGCGAATGACCTCAGCCGCGCAGGGTTCCGCCGGTTGCCTTGCCGACCTTCTCGACGATCTTCGCCGCGACCGCCTCGATGTCCGCATCGGTCAGGGTCTTGCCCTTGGGCTGCAGGCGGACGGTCAGGGCGATGGATTTCTTGCCGGGGCCCATCTGTGCCTCGGCCCGCTCACCCTTGAACTCGTCGAAGACGGTGACGCGCTCGACCAGCGCCTTGTCCGCCCCTTGCGCGGCGTTCACCAGCGTCAGCGCCTCGACGCGGTTGTCCACGACAAAGGCGAAGTCGCGTTCCACCGCCTGCAGGTCGCTGATCTCCAGCGCGGGCCGCGTGGGCGTCTTGACCTTCGGCAGCGGCACGTTGCCGAGATGCACCGTGAAGGCAACCGCCGGTCCCTTGACGTCCAGCGCCTTGAGGATGCGGGGGTGGACCTCGCCGAATGTCGCCAGCCGCTTCGGCCCCAGCGCGATGTTGCCGGCGCGACCGGGATGCAACCAGCCGTCCAGCTTGCGGTCGATCTGGGCGCGGGCAGGGGCGCCGATGGCGGACAGGATCGCCTCGGCATCGGCCTTGGCGTCATGGATGTCCACCGCGCGGCGCGAGCCATGCGGATCGCGGGGGGCGTTCGCCCCGACCAGCAGGCCCGACAGCTGCACCGCCTGTTCGCCCGGCTCGCCGCCAAAGAAGACGGGGCCGACCTCGAACAGCGACAGGTCGGTGAAGCCGCGCGCCTGGTTGCGGGCGGCCGCGGCCAGCAGGCCGGGCAGCAGGTCGGGGCGCAGGTGGGTCATTTCCGACGAGATCGGGTTCTCGATCCGCACCGCATCAGAGCCGCCGCCGAAGAGCGCGGCCGAGGGCTGGTCGATGAAGCTGTAGGTCACGCATTCGTTGTAGCCCAGCGCCGCCGCCATCCGCCGGGCGGCGGATTCCCGGCGCTGCAGTGGCGTCAGCACCGGCTGCGGCACGCCCGCGCGGGGGCGCGGCAGAGGCTGGCCCTGAAGGCGCGAGAGGCTGGCGATACGGGCGATCTCCTCGACCAGGTCGGCCTCGCCCTGCACGTCGGGGCGCCACGAGGGCACATGGGCCATGTCGCCCTCCAGCCGGAAGCCGAGGGCCTCCAGCGTGGTGCGCTGCTCGGATTCGGGGATGTCCAGCCCGACGAGGCTCTGCGTCCGCGCCGGGTCCAGCCGGTAGGCGCGGGCGTGGTCCGGGGCGGCGCCCGCCTCGACCACATGGCTGGGTTCCCCGCCGCAGAGGTCGAGGATCAGCCGCGTCGCCAGTTCCAGCCCGTCGCGGGTGAAGGCCGGGTCCACGCCGCGTTCAAAGCGATAGCGGGCGTCCGAGTTGATCCTGAGCGCCCGGCCCGTGGCCGCGATGCCGATGGGCTGCCAGTAGGCGCTTTCGAGGAACACGTCGGTGGTCGCCTCGGTCACGCCCGAGGCCTCGCCGCCCATGATCCCGGCAAGGCTTTCGGGCCCGTTGTCATCCGCGATCACCAGGTCGCCCGCGCGCAGGGCATAGGTCTTGCCGTCGAGCGCGAGCAGGCTCTCGCCCTTGGCCGCACCGCGCACGGTCAGGTCGCCGTGGACCTTGCCTGCGTCGAAGACATGCAGCGGGCGGTTCAGGTCGAAGGTGAACAGGTTGGTGATGTCCACCAGCGTGGAAATCGGCCGCAGCCCGATGGCGCGCAGGCGGCTTTGCAGCCAGTCCGGCGAGGGGCCGTTCCTGACGCCCCGGATCAGGCGGCCGGCGAAATGCGGGGCGCGGTCCAGCACGTCCGGCTCGATCGTCACGCCGAGGGGGCTGTCATAGCGGCCCGCGACCGCTTCCACCGCCAGCGGCTTCAGCACCCCCAGCCCCCGCGCGGCGAGGTCGCGGGCAATCCCCCGGACGCCCAGCGCATCGGGGCGGTTCGGGGTGATCTTGATGTGGATCATCGGGTCGATCTTTTCGGGC
>NZ_JAUNPC010000153.1 GCF_030536915.1 Paracoccus sp. (in: a-proteobacteria) | reverse complement strand
GCGGCCATGGCGACGATGCCGAAATGCTCGGGCGAGAGCAGGCGCGACAGGACGATGACCGAGGCGAACTGGCAGGCGAGCCGGACGGCCTGCGAGCCCCCGGTCACCAGCGCCCCCCGCCCGACCGAGCGGCCGAGCGATCCCGAGGGCGGATCAAAGACTGTGCTGTCGGCTGCCACGCGCCACCTTTCCGAAACGCTGCCCGCGCCCCCGGCTTTTCCTGAACCGGGCGCGGGCCGATCACCTGATCGCGAGGGCGGCCTTACCGCAAACGCGCGGGACAGGCGAGGGCGAAGGGCCGGGGGTTCCCCCGGCCGGCCTCGGAAAGGCCGCCCGCTCCTGCGGATGTGAACGGGTGCGGGGCGGGGACGCCCCGCGCGCGGCCCTCATGCGGCCGGGGGGCCGGGATTCAGCTTCTGGTCTGGCTCTTGGGCTGGGGACGGACCAGGTTCTTCAGGGCAAGATAGGCCGTGTCCCCCATGAGGCCGCGGGCCACGCCCTTGATGCGGCGGCCGGTTCCGTGCGCCCGCTGCTTCAGCCGGGTCGGCATGTTCCGCATCTGCTGGCGCATCGCGACGCGCGACAGGCTGTCGGGCATGCAGATCTGGTGGGTTTCGACGCACAGGACCGGCTTTCCCGACAGCCGGGCGATGGTCCGGGCCTGCCGGTGCTCGCTTTCGATGAACAGGGTCGCGTTCGAGTTCCGGTAGAACTCGGCCTTGAAGGTGCCATGGGCACCCAGGCGCTGCCGCTCGGCCTTGGAAGGCAGGTCCAGCATGACGAGTTGGCCGTATTCGATGCCCTGGGCCTTCAGCCAGGCCTCGGTCTCGGGGCGGTATTTCTCAAGCCGGCTGGTGACCAGCCAGCCCAGCCGGCGCGAGGTCGCGTGCAGGGGCAGCGCCTCGGTCAGGAAGCGGCGATAGGCATCCCCGTCGTCGTTCTGATCCTCGGTCGGGTCGAGGCACAGCACCCCGTCGATGTCGACGCAGCTTTCCTCCAGCACGACATGGTGCATGAAGTTCCACTGGAAGATGCGCGGGCTTTTCACCCGCTCGAAGATGAAATCGGCCTCGGGGTAGCTTGCCTCGCTGCCATAGATGGCGGCGAAGATGATCTCGGCCCCGGTCTTTTCGGCGATGCCCGCCGCCTCGACCCGCAGGCGCGCATCGCGCATCGCGTTGCCGCTGAAGATGCTGTCGTCCAGGATCAGGATGCGGCGCATGTCGGCAAGATCGCGGTCCAGCCCCTTGTGGCGCTTGGTGGTGCCGGAGGTATGAAGCCGCCCTTCGAGAAAGCTGTCGAGGTCGGCCAGCGGGATGTTCGTCACCAGGCTGAACAGGTTGGCGGCCAGAAGGCCGCTGCGGGGGATGCCGACAACAAGGTCGATGTCCCGCGGCAGCCCGTGCAGGTTGCGCAGGATCGCGTCGTTCAGATCCGCCAGAGAGCGATAATTCATGCCTTTTACCCGATCCTTCAGGTCGGCAGCGGCCCGTGGCGCGACCATGATGCCGACGATTTGCCTGCGGGATGTAAATGGCGGCAGGCGCCTTGGCCACCGGCCAATCCCGATAAGAACTGTCTTTTAAGTCATAAACTCTTGATCTGGGGACGCTTCGTCTCACGGACCCGTGCAGACGATCAACTCCTGACCCGACGTTCGGGTCCGACTGGATTTCCTGTTCGGCGACATGCCGCCCATCTTCACCCGGACCTTGTCCGGGATTCCGCCGATTCCCGCAAGGTTCTGATAAAACTTTACATTTATGGAGTGAACTCCTGGGGCCAGCCGCGTAGACCGGGCCTGCCAATGATGAAAGCCCCGATGCCGCCGATGCCTGACCTTTCCGCCGAAACCTTCGGCACCGCGCCGCCCGCAAAGGCCCTGCGGGCCGCCTGCGCGCGGCGGATACCGGGTTCGCCGGAAATCGCGGGTCGCATCCCGGCGCATCCCGCTTTGCTCAGCAAACGGGAATCGCCTTAAGGTTGTATTAACCCTGGGTCACTAAACCCCTTGTCGGCTGCGATCGACAGCGCGGTTGCCAGGCGGATCGCCCGACCGGGCGATGCCGAAGGCCGCGTGCCGTCTGCCGGCTTCGACAAGGGACAGCAAGGAGACAGATCGACCATGCCGCTGCCGAGAGTTTTCATTTCCACCGACCTCAGGCTTTCGTCCGAGGAAAAGGACGATGCCCAGTCCCTCATCCATGCCCTGCTGTATCAGGACAAGATGGACATCGTGGGCATCGCCGGGACCGCCTCCATCCACGGCCACCAGGACGGTCTGGTGCAGGACATCGACCGGATCATCGACGTCTATGGCCATGACCATGCCAGGCTGGAAGCGCGCAGTTCCGCCTTCAAGACCGCGGACGAACTCAAGGCCGTAAGCTGGCAGGGCGCTACGGACACGGCCCCCTGGCAGGGCCATACCTCGCCCACCGATTCCTCGCGCGCGATCATTGCCGAGGCCAGAAAGGCCGCCGATGCCGGCGAGAAGCTGAACGTCCTGACCTGGGGCGGCGAGACCGACCTGGCCCAGGCGCTGCATGACGATCCCTCGATCGCGCCGCATGTCCGGTTCTTCAACATCAGCCGGCAGGACACGCACGCCTACAACTACATCAAGCAGAACTTCCAGGGCGAACTGGACCTGTGGGTGGACAACCAGTCCTCCTTCCGGGGCATGTACCAGACCCCGTCCAGCTCGGGCATCATCAAGGGCTGGCATGACGAGAACGCCAGGGGCCATGGCGCCCTGGGCGATTTCTTTGCCGAGCTGTCGGGGGACATCTTCAACCAGGCCGGCGTCAAGATGGGCGACAGCCCCACCGTGCTGCGCTTTCTCAGCGGCGACCAGAACGACCCCACCAGGGAAAGCTGGGGCGGCGAGTTCATCAAGGTGTCGGACCGCTACTACACCGACAACCCGCACCCGGATCTCGATCTCGGCCGGCCCAACACGAACGGCGCCATGACGATCTACGAGGATCGCGACGCCTGGCTGGGCGACTTCGCCAGGCGCCTGGACTGGCTCAAGGACGACGCCCCCGGACGTGAGCCGGCGCGCCCCACGGAACCGGCACGACCGACCGAGCCGGCACGGCCGGCTGAACCGGAACCGTCGCAGCCTGCGCCCGCGCCTTCCGCCCCTTCCGGAAGCAACCTTCTTGTGAACGGCTCGTTCGAGACGGCCGAGGTGGGTTCGGACCAGTATGGCGCGTTCCAGTCGCTGCAGGGCTGGACGGCGCTGTCGGGCGGCCGCATCGAGGTCTGGAACAACCACAACGGCGTTCGGGCCACGGATGGGACGGATTTCGTCGAGCTTGACTTCGAAGGCGCGCGCGACGGCTTTTACCAGGATGTCGAGGCCGCCGCGGGCCAGTCCTACAGCCTCGGCTTCGACCTGCGGGCGCGGCCCGGGAAAGCCGCCTGGACCCAGGATGTCGAGGTGGTCTGGAACGACAAGGT
>NZ_JAUNPC010000053.1 GCF_030536915.1 Paracoccus sp. (in: a-proteobacteria) | reverse complement strand
AAACATATCGGACCAGTCAACTGAGAATCGGATTGGGCAGGTTTTGCGGCACCGGGTGGAGGGTCAGCAGAAGTCCGACCGGGTGTACGTTGAACGATCCCATTACGGACACTCTCTACAACAGTGACCTGCTGTCCTAAGGAGCCTCCCTTGGGCACAAGACCCACTCGACATATCCTTGTGGCCCCTGCCAAGAGCCTGACCGTCTTAAGGCGGGCCGAAACCTAGCATCCGCACACGCTATGCGGTAGTTGGCGGCCGGTCGGGAAGAAGCCACTTGGCAGCCGACGGGAAGCTCATGCGAAGCGAGTATAAACAAGTACAAACAAACTGTTTCAATAAATCGAAACCTTATTGACCTTCCAGAACGGTTCTGACACCATCGAACCTGTTCAGGTGCCATGACAGTTCACATGGAGCCAAAAACGCTTAAGAACGGCCTTCATCGCAGGATGGAGGAGCAGATGCAGAAAGACCGCTGGCACGTGATTTACGAGGATCGGTTCAGAGAGAAGATAGCGGATGGCTGGTCGGTCCTGGTCTTGTGCGCTCAGGATGCCGAGAGGATACGCTCCTCTTGGGTAGGTCAGTGGCAGGTGTTCTGCGTATCACCTGACCGTGCTGATCGTCTGATTGTAGTACAAAAAAAGAACATGGACCCCAAGGTTATCCTCTCTGCGCACGGCGTGACGAGTTTCCTTATGGACCTTGGAATTACAGTGGCAGCAGTCCCGATGGTAAAGGGCGAGACTGTTGAGATTACGCACGAGGGGCAGGTTCTGGTCGGTCACGACCCTAACTAGTCTGCTGGCCGTAACCACCCCAGCGGCTGCTGATAGTCTGGTGATGAGTTTTCGGTCGGACGGTGCGTTCGGCCGCATTGAAACCCATCGAGGTTTCGCGAAACACTACGGTTCTGGCGGTGTCTTGATCCTGCCAGACCATGAGGCTGTTCCGCAAACGGCTGCGGTTGATGCCAATGATTTTAGCGCGCCTCCCCCGGTCCAGCCGCGCGGAGAAGTTCTGAGAGCGATTCACGAAACCGCGCTGCGCTATGCCGGTGATCCAATACTGCGCTCCGTCGAGATGAGCGTGACGGATTGGGTATTCTTCTTCCAAGCCAACGTTGAGATTGAAAGCGCCTACAATCAGACGGCGGTTTCGAGAGTAGGCGCAGTCGGCCTTGGACAGCTAATGCCTGATACCGCCAGGGCGCTCGGTGTCGATCCGCGCAATATTCACCAAAATCTAGACGGCTCTGCCCGTTATCTCCTGATGCTTATGCGAAAGTTCGGAACTCCCGAATTGGCGCTTGCTGGCTATAACGCCGGTCCCGGTGCAGTAGAGAAATATCAAGGAATCCCGCCCTACCGGGAAACAGTCGGCCATGTTGCAAAGGTAATGGCCGCTTTTAATCGGCTCAAAGGAGAATCTGCATGAGCAAGACACTGGTTTATCTCGGCATCATCGCCATTGCGGCGGTGATGCTGGGCGGCGATCCAGCTATGGCGCAGTCCATCGACCTGTCGCCGGTGACGAACCTGCTGCAAGGGATCATCGACACGATTACGGGTCCGCTCGGCATCGCCATCGCGACCCTCGCAGTGGTCGGCGTGGGGATAAGCTGGCTGTTCGGCATCATCGACTTCCGCCAGGCTATGTTCGTCGTCGTTGCGATTGCGATTGTTGCGGGCGCCGCGACCATCACTTCCGCGATCTGGGGCGCACCGTAAGATGGCGGAACGGTCTCCGATTTTCCTTGGTCTCATCCGGCCTCCCCGGCTTCTCGGGCTGCCGATCTTCTATGCGATGCTGTGGATTTTCGGGACCGTTCTCGTCCTGATCTGGTCGCAGTCGCTGCTGACCTTCTTGGTGGCGGCTGCGGCTTACCCGGCGCTGTGGATGGCGGCGGAATGGGACCCGAATTTCATGGACGTGATCCGGGTGGTGTCACAGAACACGCGCCCGACCAAGAACCGCGACGTCTGGAGCGGAGACAGCTATGCCCCGTGATTTCGATGAACGCGGTCCTGCAGCCGTTTCGATGATGCCGAAGTTCACCGGCAAGGAAGCGCGGCTGGCCCTGCATCTGCCCTATGTGCGGCTGGCCGATGATCGGACGATCCGAACCCGCAGTAACGAATTTTTCCAGTGTCTTCGGGTCACTGGCCTCAACAGCTTCACCGCTGACGACGCTGATCTGGACAAGGCGCGCGCGATCTTTGCGACGATCATCGCCCAGGCTGGCGCAGGATTCAGCTTCTACGTCCACAAGGTTTCGCGTGCGGTCGATCTCGCTGCAAAGCCCATTCATGATCGCGGCTTCGCCGGCGCGGTTGATGAGCGCTGGTCGCGCCATCTGGCCGCGGCCGGCCTGCGCGACCGGACCCTGACGATCACCGTCATCAAGCGCCCGGTCGGGGTGTCGCGCGTCCCGTTGCTGCGGCGGCTCTCGGGCGCGACGATGCGAGCGCAGGCCGAAGGGCAGGTTCGCCAGCTCGAAGAGGTCATGAAGTTCCTCGCGCAGAGCTTCACGGGGATGGACGCGCGTGTTCTTACCGCGTCCTCGGGTGAGTTGCTCGGCTTTCTGGAATCCCTCAACACTGGAATTGAGCTGCCGACGTACCCGCGCGGTGGCGTTGGAGCACCGTCCATCGTGGCGGACGATGTGGCGAACGCACGGATCAGCTTCAAAGGCGGCAGGTTCTATGTGACCGGCGGATCGGTGTCGGATCGGGTCGGGCAGATCTTCGCGGTGAAGAACTACCCGCGCCAGACCTACTGCACGATGTTCGACGACCTAGCACTGCCCCTCGACATGGTGGTTACGCACAGCTTCACGCCGGTCAACTCGACAGTCATGGCTGACCGCATCCGTCGCCAGATTCACATGATGCGGTCGGCCGAGGATGCGGCGATCTCGCTGCAACAGGAACTGGTGGCTGCTGCCGACGATCTGGCCTCGCAACGGCTGATCTTTGGCGACCATCACATGACGGTCGCGGTGTTCACCGACAGCGAAAGCAAGCTGGACACGATCGCTGCTGAAATCCGCAACATCGCCGCCGCCTCGGGCGTGAAGATGCTGACCGAACCCTATGCGGCACGGGCGCATCTGTTCGCGCAGCATCCGGGCAATGCGGCTTACCGCGCCCGCCGCGCAGCGATCACCAACATGAACTTCGCGGACATGGCGGCGCTGCACCGGACCCCTCTGGGGAAAGCCCCGCACGAGACGCCGTGGGGCACTCCGCTAGCGATTTTCCCGACCCCGGAGCGGTCAGCCTTCCGGTTCTCGTTCCACGAGCGCGGCCAGCCCTCGGCGGAACCGACGAGCGGCCACACGATCATTCTTGGCCGTTCCGGCTCAGGCAAGTCGGTGCTGGCGACCTTCCTGATGGCGCAGGCCCGGCGGGCGGGCGCCCGCATCTTCGCCTTCGATTACCGCTACGGGCTGGAAATGGGGCTGCGCGCGCTCGGGGGCAGCTACAAGACAATCCGCGGCGGCCAAGCCACGGGGCTGAACCCGCTGTGGGTGGAAACCGATGCCTCAGGCCGGGAATGGCTGACCGACTGGCTGGTGACGCTGCTGGAATCGCGCGGACCGCAGCTCACGCCGCAGCAGACCCATTTCGTGCAGCAGGTGGTGCGGCAGAACGCGGAAGCCCTCGATCCCGCCCTTCGGAATTGGGACGAGTTCGCAGGACAGTTCCGCTCGGCCGACGACGAGGGCGACCTATTCGAGCGGGTGCGCGAATGGGCAGCAGACGGCCGGTTCGGATGGATTTTCGGGGGCACCACCCAAGATACGTTCTCGCTCGATGGCGAGGTGGTCGGCTTCGACCTGACCGGGATTCTCGACACCGATAATGAAACGGCCCGGATGGCGGTCCTGTCCTACATCTTCCGCCGGATCGAGCGGAAGATCGAGGATCGCGAGCCCACCATCGTCCTGATCGACGAAGCGTGGAAGGCGTTCGACAACCCGTACTTCGCGGCCAAGCTGGAGGACTGGCTTGTAACCGCACGCAAGCAGAACACGGTCGTCGTGATGATGACGCAGTTCGCGTCGCAGCTCGAAAAGACGCGGACGGGCAGCACTATCCTGCAGGCGCTGCCGACGCAGATCCTGCTGCCGAACACGCGGGCGAAGGCCAGCGACTACGGCCCGCTGCAACTTACCGACAAGGAGCTGGAAGTGATGCTCGGAGCCTCTCCGGCCTCGCATCTGGCCTTGGTGCGCGACGATCAGGGGTCGGTCGTGATCGACGCCGATCTGTCCCCCTTAGGCCAGTATCTCGCGGTTCTCGGCGGGCTGAAAGCCGGCGAGACAGTCGTAGGGGAGGATTACCGGACGCACCCGGATTTCTGGAGGAAAGCGCAATGATGAAGCGGATGATGGTGCTGGCCCTCGCGCTCGCTGTCAGCGGCTGTGCCACGGCGACGACTGCGCCGGTGAAATCCAAATGTTTCGACGGCTCGGGCCGGGCGGTATGCAAGTTCACGCCGCTACCGGAGCTATGGCAGGAAGCAGTGATGGCCAATGTCTGACCGGAAAAGCCGCCTGCCGCTCGCGGGGGGCCTCTCCGGCTTGATGCTGGCTGCTGTGGCAACGGCCAGCTTCGGCCAGGGCGTCCCGGTAATCGACAGCCACGCTCTCGCGGAGAACGCGAGAGTCCTGCAGCAGATGGTGGCGGATGCGGCGCTGCAGCAGCAGAAGGCAGGGGAACGTGCGAATCTCGATGCGATCAAACAATCGCAGATGGAAGCGCTGCAGCAGATCCTCGATGCATCGAGCCTGACGGCAGGAGGCGACACAGCCACGGTCGTGGCGGGTCTGGAAGCCGGCTCTGCCCCGGAAAATTCGGCCTCCACCGTCTATCCGGTCACGGAAAACTCGGGCGATGTGACGCGCCTCTTTGGCGATGCCTCAGGTTCAGTCGAACAGATCATCATTCAGATCGCGCGCGAGACGCACAGCCTGCCGGGCGTACAGAGTGCAGGCCTTTCGCTCGTCCAGTGGCGCTGCCTGTTGCAGGCGCTGATCTGGCAGGAAAGTCGGTTCAATGCTTCCGCAAGATCTCCGGTGGGCGCCTATGGCCTTACGCAGATCATGGAGGGGACTGCCAAGGATCTCGGCATTCATCCCGCCTATATCAGCGATCCGGTAATCCAAGTGCGCGGCGGTGCGCGCTATCTTGGACAGATGCTAAATATGTTCGACGGCAATGTGGTTCACGCCCTTGCCGCTTATAATGCCGGTCCCGGCAACGTGCAGAAGCACGGGGGCGTCCCACCCTTCAACGAGACCCGGCATTACGTCCAGGCCGTGCCGAACAAGTATAACGAATATCTGGTGAAGGTCGGCGGCATTGATGCGCTCGGGACCATCGAGCCGGGATTGCTGGCGAACGCCGAACTCGGCCTGCAAGGCATGGCTGCGACCGGCTATGGCGATGCGGTGGAAAGGACTACGGCTGCTGCGGCGCAACGGCTCATGGCGATCTTAGACCAGATCGACCAGACGCCGGACCATGCCTCGGCCATGTCGCTCAATTCCTATGCGCGCGCGGAAATCGGGCGGCTCATGGTCCTGATGGCCCGCACGCAGGCCGCCAACGCCAAGCCGATCAGTGCGGAACAGCTCACAATTGCAACATCGCAGGCAGAGGAAAAGGCCTTCCTCGACCTGACAATGGAGGATTTCTAGGATGCGGCATTTCATCAGAAAATTTGCTCTGGCCGCGTGTGTTTCCGGCGGCCTTTTCGGAACGCTGCCTGCTGCCGGCCAAGGGGTGCCAACGATCGACCCGCAGAACCTCGCACAGCAGGTTCAGCAAATCAGGCATATGCTGGAAGATCAGGGCATCCAGACGGAACAGCTCGACGCGCTGCTGGAACAGATCAAGGTTCTGCAAGAGCAATATGCGCGGCTCCAGGCGCTTGAAGCGGCCCTGACGGGCGAGAAAGATATTCTCGCCCTGCTCATGGGGGGTAAGCTGGATTGCCTTCTGAAGCGGGACTTCAATGGCATCCTGAACACCCTGCAAGCCGGTCTGCGGACGGGCGATTGGGCCTCACTGATCGAGGATTCCTGCGGCTCGGTCCACAAGTCGATCGGTCAGGTGATGGCGGAAGCCGGGTTCCCCGGCGGCAAGGTTCAGGAAATGGCACAATCGGGCAACCCCGGCGCAGAGCGCGTGGCCCGGCAGGCGACGACAGGGGCGATGGTCGCAGCCGTGGCGGAGGAAGCCTATGCGCGCTCGGGGGTGAGCGCCGAACGCTTCACGGCGCTTGCGGCCGAAATCCCGAACCAGCCGGACGTGAAGGCGGCGACGGATCACAACTCGCGCATCATGGTCGAGGTCGGGATCACCCTTCTCCAGCTCGTGCAGCTCCAGTCAATGCAGACGGTGGGAGATGGCCTGACCGGCGTAAGCGCCGCCGCGCAGATGGCAGAGGAAAAGCAGTTCATGGACCTGACCATGCCGGAACTGAACTGAAGGGCTGACCGATGCTGAACAGAAAGCGGAAAAACGCGGACTCCGGGGCGGTGGTCGCGGACACCGTGACCGAGGAGATGGTCTATGGCGCGCTACGGCGCGAAGGCCAGTGGAAGGTTCTCGGGATCACCGGCTTGGGCTTTGGTGCGGTCATGGGCCTTGGCATGATGATGCTCGCTCTGAGCCATGAGACCCCGGCTCCGGCTCTGGTACCCTTCGATCCTACGACCGGGATGGCGGTTCCCACGGCCAACGTGACGACGATCTCGATGGGCGAGCGGGCGGCGGTGCAGGAATCGCTGATTTATGCCTATGTGCGCGACCGCGAGACCTACAACCAGCTCGACAACGATCTGCGCGTCCGCTCGGTCTTGAAACGCAGCACGGGCGATGCCGCCGAGACGATGCGGGCGTTGTGGTCGAGCGAAAGCCGCGACTACCCACCCAGAAAGTATGGCGATCGGGCGCGGATGGATGTGGAGGTCGTATCGATCACCCCCATCACCAACGACCGCGCCCAAGTGCGGATCAACAAGCGGCTGCGCGACCAGAACGGCGAGACGGTCGGTTCGTTCACGGTCACGCTGGCCTTCGAGTTCACCCCGGCGGAAACGCGAGAGCTGGCTGATGTCTGGGCCAATCCCTTTGGCTTCCGGGTGCGCGAATACGCGATCACGTCCGACAGGTTCCAATGAGGCAGGCCATGATGAAAGGGATCGTCTTTGCAGCGGCGGCACTCGTTCCGGCGGTCGCAGTGGCGGAAGTCACCCCGCGCGCTGGCGCGCATGACCCGCGCATTCGCGAAGCGCGCTATGTGGATGGCCAAGTCTATAACCTGGCGCTGATGCAGGAGCGCGTCACCAGCATCGAATTCGGGCCCGGAGAAGAAATCGTGTCGGTGGTCGCAGGCGACACGGACAGCTTCGACTTCGACGCAGTGCCGGGCGGACGCGCGGTCGTCGTCAAGCCGCGCATGGCGGGCGCGCGGACGAACATCACCGTGTTCACGGACAAGCACACCTACTACTTCGCCGCCCGAGAATCGAAAGACGCGGAATACTATGCCGTGCGCTTCTCCCATTCGGGCGGCAGCTCCGCCGCCGCGCCGTCGAAGGCTGTCCAGCGGCGCGCGCCGAACGCCAACTACGGGGCCGATGCGCTGACCTCGATCACGCCGCGGCAGGTGTGGGACGATGGGACGTTCACCTATTTCAAGTTCCGCTCGAACGGAGAGATGCCCTCGATCTTCTCGGTGTCGGCTGGTCGTGAGCGATCGGTGAACAGCCAGACCATGAACGACGGCACCGTGCGGGTCTCGGGGACAAGCCCCTATTGGGTACTGCGAGTGGGCGACATCGAAAACACGATTGCGATGATGGGAGCCGTCAAGTGACCCAGGAAGAACCCGATCTCACGGCCCGCCTGAAATCGCTGGACTCCGACCCGGAGCGCGGCCGGCGCTCGCGCCGGTCGCCAGGCGTTATCGCTGCGGCAATCGCCGCCAGCGTCATCCCTGCCGGCTTCGTCTATTACACGCTGTCACGTGGCAGCGCGGAAGCGCCGCTTGCCACGCAGACCTCTAGCGAGTTCCAGCGGGGCGGCTCCGCCTGGGGCGATCTGGAAAACCCGCGTGCGCAACCTGTGGCCCTGTCGCAGCAGGTCAGGGACGAAACCCCACCTGCCCCTGCCCCAGTCGAGAACGAGCCGCAGACCGATCCCGCAACGGCCGAGCTTCTGGATCGGCTGAACGCCATGCAGAGCGAGATCACGGCGCTGCGCGAGGGATCGGCAGACCAAGGACCCGACGCCGAGACGGCAGCGGCGATGGAAGCCTTCCGGCAGCAGCTCGATGACGCTACTGCGGCGGCAACGGACGCTCAAACGCAGGCGGCAGAACGCGAGCGCGAGCTTGAACGCGACTTGCAGGAGCGCGGCCGGCAGATCGCACAACTTGAAAGCGAACTGTCGCTGGCGCGTATCGGGCAGCCGGTGACGGCCGTGCCGGCCGGTGATCCGGTGGGCTTCGACCCTGACCGTGCGGAGTTCGAGCGCCGCCGTCAGGAGGCGGAGGAAGCAGCCGAACGGCGGCGTAACTCCCCGATGATCGCGATCGGCGGTGGTGGCATGGCCGGTGCCGGCGGTGCTGACGGGCAGGCGCAGCAGGAGGCCGCGCGCCTCGATCCGAACGAGGAGTTCGTGCGTAACGCGGGCAAGCCCGCGCCGGTCCAGCGGGCGCAGGTGATCGTCAATCCGTCGAACACGGTGACGCAGGGCACGGTCATCCAGGCGGCCCTTGAAACCGCGCTCGATTCCACCCTCCCCGGTCCGATCCGAGCGGTCGTGACCGAGGATGTTCACTCCTATGACGGCTCGCGCCGCCTGATCCCGCGCGGCAGCAAGCTGATCGGGAAATACTCGGCTGGGGTTGAGATCGGCCAGAACCGCGTGCTGGTAGCCTGGGAGCGGATTATCCTGCCCGACAACCAGAGCGTGACGATCTCGGCCTATGGCGCCGATGAAATCGGCCGCTCGGGCACCACGGGGCGGGTCAACTCGCGCTTCGCCCAACGGTTCGGATCGGCCGCGCTGATCTCTCTGGTGTCGGCGCTTCCCGGCCTCGCAGCCGACGATGTCGATAACGACAACGCCCGTGAAGCGGCAGAGGACGTGGGCGACGATCTGGCGAACGCGACCAGTTCGGTGATGGCGGACTATCTGCGAATTCCGCCGACGATCCAGGTCAAGCAGGGCTCGCGGATCACCGTCATGGTGGACCGTGACCTGGAGATCTTCTGATGACGGGCCGGTCCATCAGCTACTTTTCGCAGGCAATGGCGAAGTTCGGGGACGTGGTGAAGAACGACCGGCTGGTGGAGCTGTGCGTCAACCCCGATGGCCGCGTCTGGATCGAGATGCAGGGCGATCACGCCATGCAAAGCACCGGCCAGACGCTGTCCGAAAGCGAGATGGCTGATCTTGCCCGCAACATCGCCTCGTCGGGCAACAGCACCTTCGGCGCGAAGAAGCCGATTATTTCCGGGTCGGTCATCTATGAGGGGCGGCCAGTCCGGTTCCAGGTCGTCGGCCCCCCGGCGGTCCATCGTGGCACCTCGATCTCGATGCGGTTCTTCTCGACGTTGCCTCTGGAAGAGATAAAGGTGAAGTTCCTGCACGGGGCAGAATACTCGACCGAGAAGGTGCGGCAGGAGCGCGGAGCCGAGCTGCGCACTCTCGTTGCCGCCGGTGATGTGGAAGCGGCCTGCCGCTTCTGCATCGACCACAAGCTCAACATGATCGTGTCTGGTGGAACCTCGACCGGTAAGACCGTGCTGGCGCGCAAGCTGCTCTCCTATGTCGGTCCGAGCGAACGGCTGGTGACAATCGAGGAAGCAGCGGAACTGCTACCGCCGCAGGCGAATGTCGTCACGCTGCTGTCGGATCGCGAAGAGGATTCCGTGCGGACCACGGATGCGCTGCTGACTTCGGCGCTGCGAATGCGGCCGGATCGGCTGATCGTAGGTGAGGTCCGGGGCGCCGAGGCAATGACCTTTCTGGAAGCGATCAACACGGGGCATGGCGGCTCGATGACGACGCTCCATGCCGAGACACCGCAACTGGCAATTGCACGCCTGGCGATTGCGGCGCTCAAGTCGAACCTGCCGATGACCTATCAGGATATGCTGGCCTATATCCGGGGGTCGATCGACGTGATCGTGCAGGCTGCACGGGACAATGGCGAGCGGGGGATCACCGAGTTCTACCTGCCCTCGCGGATGGCTGAAGGAGACACGCCATGAAACGACTGGCCCTGATGATCGCGCTGGCGCTGCCGCAGATGGCGGGCGCGCAGTCCGATCCCTTCATGGATCTGACCATGCCCAACCTGGGCGCTCCTGCCGGCCAGGAAGACGTCGCCCCGCCTGATGGGGCTGCAGTGCCACAGCCTGACCCGTTCGTGGACCTGACCATGCCAGATATGTCGGAAAGGACGGCCGAACCCTCGCTTTACGGCTGCCCGCCGCAAGAACGTCCGGCGTGGCGGGAGAACCTGTCTGGAAGGGAGGTCTACAAATCTCGCCTTCTGACTGAAATCTACGATGCGATCTGGATTCGAAATGTGGAGAGTGCCGGCACCTGCAACTGCGAGACGCGCGTTCCCTCCTGGGACGAGGCTGATCTGATCTACCAGACCATCTTCGCAAACATGGATATTTCTGACCAAAAGAACGCTGAACTTAAGATTAACGTAGCAAACCGTATCCGCCGCCGCGAAGCCGAAAAGCTCTGCAACAAGGAAATGCAGTAATGGCTATCGTCTCGTGGATGGTCGAATCGAGCGAAAGCTTCCTCGACAACATCGCTCAAACCACGTTCGGATCGCTGATCGGCGCAGCCGGCACAGTTGGGGCGTTGATGTCAACCTTGGCGATCGTGCTTGTCGCCGCAAATGCGACGCTTCAATACCGCAGCGTGGATGCCCGGACCTCGATCCTGCTGATCGTCAAGCTGACGCTGGTGTCGGTATTCGCGCTCAACTGGGCGCAGTTTAATCTCGTGACCAATGCCATTGAGACTGGCATCCAGACCATAGCGGGGCAGATCATTGGCTCGATTGGCGGTTCGTCGACTGCGGATTCTACGTACTTCGCTGGAGAATTTGACAAGTTTCTCGATTATCAGCAGCGTGTCTCGAACACCGCCATCGAGCGGATGAACTGGGTCGGCGGGGGCGTCTGGGGCGTTGTCGCCTCCTTCCTGCTTGGCGTCACGGCGGCGCTGGCTGGGGCCGTGATGGTGTTCGCCAAGATCATGCTGACTCTCTATGTGGGCATCGCCCCGATCATGATTATCATGACGATTTTCAAGGTCACGTCTGATTATTTTGAAAACTGGCTGTCCGGCCTCATCAGCTATATGCTGTATCCGCTCATCATGGCGGCCGTGTTTTCGGTGGTGTTCGGCATGACCGATGGGATCATTGATCGCATGAACAATATCGCTGCGGCGACTTCGTTGGGCCAGCTCCTGCCCTTCATCGTCATGGTGTTCCTCGCGATCATCGGAATCCTTCTAGTTCCCATGATCGTTCGCCAGATCAGCGGCAATATCACGCTTGCCTCTCCTATGGCCGCTCCGATGGCAGCGGTCGGCATCATGGCCGCAGCCAAGACGGCCGGCGTGTCGGCGGTTGCGACCGAGGCAACCACAACCGCCGTCCGGACCACGGCGCAGGGAGCGTCTGCCGCTGCTGGCGCTATGGCAAGGCTGGCGCGATCGAACCGCGTCCAAGGCAGCCCCTGATCAAAGGCCACGGCAGAAGAATAAAAAAAGTTGGGATAACTGGGGCCGCACCGTCCGTCATTGCGGCGTGGTGACGGCCATCGGTTACCTGCCGGGACTGATCGCAGGATGTGGAACGACTAGAAGCCTACGCCAACCTGCGAAGCAGGCCACCGGCCGATTTGAGCCCACAGCGGTCATTCAGACACAGTGCAGCGCAACAGAGATCTCGCAGAAGCAGAAAGATGCTCCGCTCAACGCTCAAAGATTGACGATCTATTTCGATTATTCTAGAATTATGGTTTAAGGAGCTGATCCATGGACATCGACCTTGCCGCCTCCCGCCTTGCCGCGCTTGGCAACCCAACACGGCTGCGGCTTTATCGACTGCTTGTCCGGGCTGGCGATCCGGGGCTGTCGGTTGGACAGATCCAGGAAAGGCTGGGCATCCCGGGCTCGACGCTGTCTCATCATTGTCGCGCCCTGGTTCGGGTCGATCTGATCCAGCAGGAACGGGTTGGCACCTCCCTGATTTGCCGGACCAACTACCCCGTGATGCGCGGCCTGATCGATGACCTGGCGGCGGAATGCTGCGCCGATGCCTGCGGCCCGGGGACCTGATCATGCCTTTCTGCGCGACATATTTCGATATTTCCAGCAAAACGGGAGCTGCATGATGGCAAGGACAGTTGCTATTCTTGGCGCGGGGCCAGTCGGGCTGGCAGCGGCGGCGCATGTTCTGGAACGCGGGATGCGGCCACTGATCCTGGAACAGGGCATTGCCGTCGGCCATTCCGTTCGCGAATGGGGCCATGTGCCGATGTTCTCGAACTGGCGGTTCAACATCGACGCGGCCGCGGAGCGGCGGCTGAAGCATGCGGGCTGGCAAGCGCCCGACCCTGAGGCGCACCCAACAGGCGCGGAGCTTGTGGAGGGCTATCTCGAACCGCTCGGACAGACGCTTGCCCCATGGCTGCGCTTGGGACGCCATATCTTGGCAGTCTCGCGAGAGGGGATCGACAAGGTCAAGGATGCAGGCCCCGTCACGGCGCCGTTCGTGATCGAGACCGAAGGCCCGACAGGCGACGAGCGGTATCATGCCGACGCGGTGATTGACGCAACCGGCACCTGGTTCCAGCCAAACCCGGGCGGTTCTGGCCGTCCCGTGCGGGGCGAGATGGGTCACCTTCGGATCAGCTACGGCATGCCCGACGTCGCGGGGCGGGAACGGGAGCGCTATTCAGGCAAGCGGGCCGCGGTGCTGGGTGGCGGCCATTCCGCCATCGGGACGCTGATCGCGCTGTCCGGCCTGCCCGGCACCACGGCGCTCTGGCTTTGTCGGGCTCCCACAACTGCTCGGGCACTGGGCGGCGGCGCGGGGGATCAGCTCGCGGCGCGCGGTGCACTTGGCACTGACATGGCGAGGCTGGTGGACAGCGGCAGCATTCGGCTTGAAAGCGGGTTCCACCTCGCCGCCGTCGAGGGGTCCACGCCGCTGACTGCCGTGTCTGCGGATGGCAGACACATCGAGGTGGATGAGCTGGTCATCGCGACGGGCTTTCGGCCGGACCTGTCTTTCCTGCGCGAACTGCGGGTGGCGCTCGACCCGGCGCTGGAATGTCCGCCCGCGCTGGCCCCTCTGATCGACCCGAACCTCCACTCCTGCGGCACCGTCCGTCCGCACGGCGCGGCAGAGCTGGCCCATCCGGAGCCAGGCTTCTACATCGCCGGCATGAAGTCCTATGGCCGGGCGCCGACCTTCCTTCTGGCCACCGGGCATGAGCAGGTCCGCTCGATCGTCGCTGCCATTGCAGGGGATCATGAAGCCGCTGCCCGGGTGGAGCTTGTCCTGCCGGAGACCGGCGTTTGCAGCGGCCCCGGCCCACGGGCTGCAAAGGCAGTGACCGCCACCTGCTGCGGTGGTCCTGCCCTGACGCGTGCCGATGCCTGCTGTGCTGCAGACGAAGCCGCCAAGGATAGCGGCGCGTCGGGCTGCGGCTGCGGCACGTCGGCCGAACCCGTGAAAGCCGCCGCATGCTGCTGAGATTGCCGCAGGCCCGGCGCGGTGCGGTCGTGGCATGCCTCGGCACGACGCAGACAGTTGGCTGGGCCGCAAGCTATTACATTCCTGCCGTTCTCGCGACACCGATGGCGTCCAGCTTCGGCTTGTCGCCGGTCTGGGTCTTCGGCGCCTTCTCCATGGCGATGGTCGTCTCGGCCGTGATCGGTCCCTGGGCTGGCGCGCGGATCGACCGGATCGGCGGGCGGGGGGTGCTGATGTTGTCGAACCTCGTCTTCGCCTGCGGGCTGACACTGCTTGCGGTGGCGCCGTCGCCAGCGGTTTTGTTCCTGGGTTGGGCGGTGGTCGGGCTCGGTATGGGAATGGGGCTCTACGAAGCTGCCTTTGCCACACTCGCAGGCATCTATGGTCGCGCGGCGCGCGGGCCAATCACCGGCATCACCCTGATTGCCGGGTTTGCCAGCACGGTGGGCTGGCCCCTGTCAGGATTGATGCTGGCCACCTGGGGATGGCGCGAGGCCTGTCTCGGCTGGGCGCTGGTCCACCTTTGCCTCGCGCTGCCGCTGAACGCGCTCTTGCCCCGGCAGACGGAGCGCATTGCCGCACCGGCGATGGTCGAGCCCGAAGGCCCGCCGCCCTCCCGGTTTGCCTTGTGGTTGCTGGCCTTTGTCTTTGCCGCCACCTGGTTCAACTCCACCGCCATGGCGGCCCATCTGCCGGGCCTGTTGCAGGCCGCGGGTGCCAGCACGGCGGTCGCGATTGCAGCGGGCGCCCTGATCGGCCCGGCGCAGGTTGCGGCGCGGGTTCTGGAATTCGGGCTTCTGCGGCGGCTCCATCCGCTCACCTCGGCCCGGCTGGCAGCCTCGGCCCATCCCGTTGCCGCCGTCTGCCTGACAGCCTTTGGCGGACCTGCCGCATACGCATTTGCGGTCCTGCACGGGGCAGGAAACGGCATCCTCACTATTGCCAAGGGAACGCTTCCTCTGGCCCTGTTCGGGGCCGCAGGCTATGGCGCGCGCCTCGGCTGGCTGAATGCGCCCGCGCGCGTCCTCCAGGCGGCGGCCCCACTGATCTTTGGCGCGGCGCTGGCAAGCTGGGGCTCGTCGGCAATCTGGCTGACGGCGGGGGTCGGGCTGCTGGCGACGGGAGCGCTGTTCCTGCTCAGACAGAGCTGAGGCGCCGCGCGGCCTGCCAGCTTGCCAGCGCCATGACCCCGGCGGTCGCCAGGCACAGCGGCAGCCCGCCCATCTGGTAGCTGAGCCCGGAGAGGAGCGTGCCGATCAGGCGGCCCGCCGCATTGGCCATGTAGTAGAAGCCCACGTCCCGCGTGATCCGTTCCGCCGATCCAAAAGCCAGGATCAGGTAGGAATGGACCGAGGAGTTGACGGCGAAGACAAAGCCGAAGGCCAGAAGCCCGGTGATCAGGGTCGCAGTCAGCCAGACCGACGGCCCGCCCGCAGCCCATGCCGCTCCCGCCAGCAGAAAGGGGATCGGCACCAGCAATCCCGACCAGAAGATCGCCTTGTGGGTGGTCTCCGCCACGGGCTGGCCCTTGCTGCCCAGAAGGCGCGGCGCAAAGGCCTGCACGGCGCCATAGGCGATGATCCAGAGCGCGAGGAAGCTGCCGATCAGGAAGAACGCCTCGCGCCGCCCTTCGGCTGTGCCGTCCGACAGGACAGACTGGAAATAGACCGGCACGCCCACCACGAACCAGACATCGCGCGCGCCGAACAGGAACATGCGCGCGAGGCTGAGGCGGTTGACGCGGACGTCCTTCGACCGCCAGCCGCTCCAGGCTTCGTCGGACTTCATGCGGCCGGGCAGGCCTGCGGGCAGGAACAGGACGACCGCGATCAGGATCAGGGCCAGCACCCCGGCCATGCCCCAGACCGCCGCCTCGAAGCCTGCCAGCGCCAGCAGCGCCGCGCCGAGGAAGAAGCCGAGACCCTTCACCGCGTTCTTCGATCCGGTCAGCACGGCCACCCAGCGAAACAGCCCGCCCGCCTCCTGGGGGGCCAGCAGCTTGACGGCCGATTTCGAGGACATCTTGGCCAAGTCCTTGGCCACGCCGGACACGCCCTGCACCGCCATGACAAAGGCAACAGATGCCGCGACACCCCAGCCGGGGTCCAGCTGCGCCAGGGAAATCAACGCACCGATCTGCAGCGCCAACCCGCCATAAAGCGTCGCGGCAAGCCCGAACCGCGCGGCCAGCCAGCCGGCGGCCAGGTTGGTGACGATGCCTGCAACCTCATAGAGCAGGAACAGCCAGGCAAGCTGGACGGGCGTGAAGCCCAGCGTGTTGAAGTGCAGCAGCACCAACATCCGCAGCGCGCCGTCCGACAGCATGAAGGCCCAGTAGGCCGCGGTGACGGCAGCATAGGCGCGCAAGGGATCGGGCGGCGGGGCAGCCCGGCTCACGGCGTCGCTCATAAGGACCCCGCCACCATGCGCGCGATGTCAGCCAACCGACAGGCATAGCCCCACTCGTTGTCATACCAGGCGTAGATCTTCACCTGCGTGCCGTTGATCACCATGGTGGAAAGCCCGTCGATGATCGAAGACCGCAGGTCGTTGGTGAAGTCGCAGGACACCAGCGGTCGCGTCTCATAGCCGAGGATGCCTTTCAGCGGGCCCTCTGCGGCGGCAGCGAACAGGGCGTTCACCTCCTCTGCCGTCGTCGCGCGCTCCACCTCGAACACGCAGTCGGTCAGGGATGCGTTCAGCAGCGGCACCCGCACGGCATGGCCGTTCAGGCGGCCCTTCAGTTCGGGATAGATCAGCGTGATCGCCGTGGCGCTGCCGGTCGTCGTGGGGATCAGGTTCATCAGGGCCGACCGCGCCCGGCGCATGTCCTTGGCCGGGCGATCCACGATGGTCTGGGTGTTGGTGACATCGTGGATGGTCGTGATCGAGCCGTGGCGGATGCCAAGCGCCTCGTGGATCACCTTCACCACCGGGGCAAGGCAGTTCGTAGTGCAGGAGGCCGCCGTGATCAGGGTCTGCGAACCGTCGTAGAGGTCATGGTTCACCCCGTAGACGAGATTCAGCGCGCCGCCATCCTTGACCGGCGCGCTGACGACCACCTTCTTCACCCCGGCTGCGTAGTAAGGCGCCACCTTGGCGGCGGTCTTGAACACCCCCGTGCAGTCGATCACCAGATCGACGCCCAGTTCGGCGAGCGGCAAGGCCTCGATGGTCTTCCCATGCGTCAGGCGGATGGCGCGGCCATCCAGCACCAGCGCGCCATCCTGATAGCCGACAGGCGTGCGCCAGCGGCCATGGACGGAGTCGAACTCCATCAGCAGCGCGTGCTGCTCGGCATCGCCCACAGGGTCGTTCAGAAGCACGATCTCGCCAGCGGCACCAGTGTCGATGAGGTCGCGCAGGACAAGTTTTCCGATCCGGCCGAGGCCGTTCAGGGCGATGCGGGGCATCGGATCAGCCTTTCACGGGAAGGTCGGTGCCGATGGCATCGACATGGGCTTGCAGGGACATCCGGCTCAGGCTGGCGAAGGGCAGCTCGACGAAGGCTTCAATCCGGCGGCGCAGTGCCGCGTAGGTCTGGGCGAAGGCCAGCGCCTTCTCCGCATCCGTCCCAGTGGCCTTCACCGGGTCGGGGAGCCCCCAGTGGCCGGTGATCGGCTGACCCGGCCAGGGCGGGCATTCCTCGGCTGCTGCCGTGTCGCAGACGGTGAAGACAAAGTCCATCACCGGTGCATCCGGCTGCTGGAATTCCGAGATGTGCTTGGACCGCAGTCCCGCGATGTCGTGTCCGTTGCGCGTGAGGATCTCCAGCGCAACGGGGTTGAGCTGAGTGTTGGGGCGGGTGCCGGCCGAGAAGGCCTGGAACTTGCCGCGGCCGAGGTCGCACAGCAGCACCTCGGCAAAGATCGAACGGGCGGAGTTTCCCGAACAGATGAACAGCACGTCGAAGTCGGCATCGCGCATGGCAGCGTCCTTCCGGGAGATCAGGAGGGGAGCAAGAAGATCGGGCCGGGCCCGGCCCACGTCGAGTGCGAGGTAGCCGATCAGCCCCTCGGCCGTATCAAGATCGACCGCGTAGAACAGCGACCGCCCATGACGCTCGACCTGCACCAGGCCGGAGGCGGTGAGGTCGGAGAGGTGATGCGACAGCGTGTTCTGCTTCAACCCGAGCGCTTCGGCGATCTCGGTCGGGCGCACGCCGCGTGGCGCGAAGCGCATAAGCAGGCGAAACACGGCCAGCCGGTCGGGATGACCAAGGGTGGTGAAAGCAAGGGCAGCGCGGCTCGTTTCCATATTTCCCGAATGTCGGAAATAAGGGCTCGAGTCCAGTGAAGTTTTGATGACAGTTTGGCTGTTCTGCCGGTGTTGGTCGCGATCTTGCTCGTGTCAGCCATCAAGATCTGGCGACACGGCTGAGATCACGTCGCCGCCGTGAGGTTCACCCGCTTCATCAGGGCCTGCGCAGTCTCTTTCCGCTCGCTGTAGCGGTCGGTCAGGAAGCCCGACAGGTCGCGGGTCAGCAGCGTGAACTTCACCAGCTCTTCCATCACGTCCACAATGCGGTCGTAGTAGCTCGAGGGGCGCATCCGGCCGGCCGCGTCGAACTCGTCATAAGCCTTGGCGACCGAGGATTGGTTCGGGATCGTGATCATCCGCATCCAGCGACCAAGGACGCGCATCTGGTTCACGGCGTTGAAGGACTGCGAGCCTCCAGACACCTGCATCAGCGCCAGGGTGCGGCCTTGAGTGGGTCGGATTGCCCCCATCGACAGCGGAATCCAGTCGATCTGGGACTTCATCACGCCGGTCATGGCACCATGCCGCTCGGGACTGGTCCAGACCTGCCCCTCGGACCACAGGCACAGCTCGCGCAACTCCTGCACCTTGGGATGCGAGGCCTCGGCATCGTCGGGCAGCGGCAGACCGTTGGCGTGGAAGACGCGCGTCTCGCAGCCGAAGTGGCGCAGCAGGCGCTCGGCCTCCAGCGTGGCGAAGCGGCTGTAGGCGCGTTCCCGCAGCGAGCCGTAGAGCAGGAGGATGCGCGGGGGATGGGTCGCGCGGGAAACCGTGGGCAGGCTCGGCTGGCGGACGGCGTCGGGCGACAGGTTCGGCAGATCGGGGATCATGCGCGGGCCTCCTTCAGCGCCACATCTTCGGAAAACCAGCGGCTCCCCAGCCACAAGGCCACATTGACCAGCCCGATCAGCACCGGCACCTCGACCAGTGGGCCGATCACGGCGGCGAAGGCCACCGGCGAGGCCAAGCCGTAGGCTGCAATGGCCACCGCAATGGCCAGTTCGAAGTTGTTGCCGGCGGCGGT
>NZ_JAUNPC010000052.1:13488-19381 GCF_030536915.1 Paracoccus sp. (in: a-proteobacteria) | reverse complement strand
TGATCGGGCGCTACCTGCTGAAAGGCGGCGAGACGGTCTGGGTGGACGGGCCGCTGACCCGCGCGGTGCGCGAGGGCGCGATCTGCTATCTCGACGAGGTGGTCGAGGCCCGCAAGGACGTGACCGTCGTGCTGCATCCGCTGACCGACGACCGCCGCATCCTGCCCATCGACCGCACGGGCGAGGAGCTTGAGGCCGCGCCCGGCTTCATGCTGGTAGCCTCCTACAACCCCGGCTACCAGAACATCCTGAAGACGCTGAAGCCATCCACCCGCCAGCGCTTCGTGGCGATGGAGTTCGACTTCCCGCCCGCGGCGCAGGAAACCGCCATCGTGGTGCAGGAAAGCGGCATCGACGAACGCCGCGCCGCACTGCTGGTGCGGCTGGCGGGCAAGCTTCGGGCGCTGAAGGGGCAGGATCTGGAAGAAGGCGTGTCCACCCGGCTTGTCGTCTATGCGGCAACGCTGATCGCGGGGGGCATGGACCTGAACCGGGCGATCTCGGTCGCGATGATCGAGCCGCTGACGGACGACGCCGACATCAAGCGGGGGCTTGCCGATCTGGTGGTGGCGGTTTTGGGTTGAGGTGTCGGACCGGGGGCCAGCCCCCGGACCCCCGGGATATTTAAGCAAAGAAGAAAGGCATTATCATGGCCGCGCGTGTGGACTGGCGCGAGATCGAGCCGTGGGAGCCGGAGGAAAGCATCGGCAAGCTCTGGCACGGCTGGGCCAGCGGGTTCGATTCGGTGCCGGTGCACGAGGATGCGCGGGTGCACCTGTCCGAGGTTTCGGGGCGCCTGGCGGTGCTGTTCCGGGGCCTCGGCGGCGATCACTCGATCGAGATGCGGCCTGCGGGCGATCGCGTCAGCCGCCATCGGCTGAGCTGGCTGCGCCGCCTGGGAACCGCGGCCGAGGCCCTGCCTTTGCCCGAGTTCGACGGCGGCATACTGCGCCTGCCCGCGACGCTGGCGCTGCTGCCCACGCCCGAGGCGAACGGGGCGCTGTATCTGTGGCTGGCCGCCCATGCCGCGCATCTGGTGGCGCCCGTGGACACGGGCGGCGACCCGTTGCGCCGCGACCTGGCGCGGCTGGCGGCGGCGCAGGCGACGGTGGACCGGGTGGCCGAGGCCGCGCCGGGACTGATGGGGCTTTACGGCGAGTTGCGGGGGCTGATTCTTGCGGGACGGCCGCGTGGAAACCTGCCCCCCGAGGAAGCGGCGGTCGAGGAACTGACCCGGCATCTGCTGGGCGACGATGCGCCGCTGTCCCCCCGCGCCGCCGAAATGCTGGCGGCGCTGGACGGCGACCTGTCGGGCTTCACCGCGCCCCGCCGCTATCAGCCGATGCGGCCGGTGCCCCTGTGGGTGGTGTCCGAGGCGGGCGCGGCCTCATCCCCCGACCGGGTCGAGACGCGCGAGGCCGAGGGCGAGGCCCTGGAAACCGGCGAGCATCAGGAGCGCACCATTCGCGCCCGCCGCAGGCAGGCCGAGGCGGCCGACCGCAAGGACAGCCTCATCATCAACAGGTTCGAGGCGATCCTGAGCTGGGCCGAGTTCCTGAACCTCAACCGCCGGGTCGATGACGATGACGACGACAGCGCCCGCAAGGCGCTGGACGACCAGGAGGAACTTGGCCTTGGCCAGATCAGCAAGGCCCCGGCCACGCGGCTGAAGCTGCATCTGGACCTTGCCCCCGAGGATGTGGACCGCGAGGCGCTGTCGGGCGTCTTCACATACCCTGAATGGGACGCCAAGGCGGGCCGCTACCTGCCCGCCCATGCCCGCGTGCTGGACAGCGAGGGCAAGCCGGGCGAGGCCGGGGCCGCCAGTTTCGACGACGCCGCCCGCCGCCGAATCCGCGCCGTCCGCCGCCAGTTCGAGGCGATGCGCCCCGGCCGCGTCGTCACCACCGGCCACCGCGACGGAGAGGAACTGGACCTCGACCTCACCGTGCGTTCCCGCGTGGGGATCACCGTTTCGGGCGAAGGCTCGGACCGGATCTGGAAACAGTCGCGGCCGCAGAACCGTGACCTTGCCGTGTCGATCCTGCTGGACATCTCGCGGTCCACCGAAAGCGCCGTCACCGGCCGCGCCGTCATCGACATCGAGCGCGAGGCGCTGGCCGCCCTGGCCTGGGGGCTGGACGCCACCGGCGACCAGGTGGGGGTGCAGGCCTTCTGCTCGCTCAAGCGCGGCCGGGTTTTCGTCACGACCTGCAAGCGGTTCGACGAGCCGATGTCGGCCCTGGTCGAATCCCGCATCGCGGCGCTGCGCCCGGCCTTCTACACGCGGCTGGGCGCGGGCATCCGCCATGCCACCGCCACGCTGGCGGGACAGGGGCGCAGGCGGCGGCTGCTGCTGGTCATAACCGACGGCAAGCCCAACGACCTCGATCACTATGAGGGCCGCCACGGCATCGAGGACAGCGCCATGGCCGTGCGCGAGGCGCGCCGCGCGGGCCATTCGGTCTTCGGCATCACCGTGGACCGCGACGGCAAGTCCTGGTTTCCGCGCATCTTCGGGCAGGGCGGGCACGCGCTGATCCCGCATCCCGACAAGCTGCCCGAGGCGCTGCCGCATATCTACCGCCAGCTTGTCGGCGCATGACCGAGGTGGCCCATCCCCGCACCGGCCTGCCCGGCGAACTGATCATGTGGGTGCTGATCATCAGCGAACTCGCGATCTTCGGCGCCGCGCTGCTGATCTTCCTTGTGCTGCGGCTGGGCGATCCCCAGGGCTTTGCCGCCGCGCAGGACCAGTTGCACCGGCTGTCGGCGGGGGTGAACACGATGGTCCTCGTGACCTCGGGCCTTGCGGCGGCCTTGGCGACCCGCGCCGCCGAGGCCGGGCGGCAGGCGGCTGCGCGGCGCTGGCTGGCGGCGGCGATCCTGCTGGGCGGGCTGTTCCTTGTCCTCAAGGGGATCGAATACGCCGATGCCGCCCAGCGCGGGATCGGGCTGGAAACCCATGTCTTCTTCACCTTCTACTGGCTGCTGACCCTGTTTCACGCGGCCCATGTGGTGGCCGGCATGGTCCTGCTGGGGATCGTCGCCGTCCATGCCCGCGCCCCGGCGGTCGAGGCCGCGGGCCAGTTCTGGCACATGGTCGATCTGGTGTGGGTGATGCTTTTTCCCGTGATCTACCTGCTGTGATGCGCGGGCTTTCCGATCCCCTTCTCCGGGCCTGGCTGGCGCTGATCGCCCTGTCGGGGATTGCGACCGCGGTGGCGCTGCTGCGCCCGGATGCGCCACCATGGGCCGGGACCGCCGCGGGGGCGGTGATCCTGGGGCTTGCCTGGCTGAAGGCGCGGGTGATCCTCGACCGCTATCTCGATCTTGCGGGCTACCCTGCGGCGCGCAGGGGGTTCGGCGCGGGGCTGGGGTTCTTCGCCCTCGCGGCGCTGGTGCTTCATGCGCTGGCGTGACGCCTCAGCGCAGCCAGGACTTGGCCGGGTCTTCCGAGACCAGCTCGCGCAGCCGCTCGACATCCTCGATATGGGCGACGGCGGCCTCGATCCTCACGCCGTGCTGGCGCAGCTTGGCAAAGGCGCGCGACAGCGTTTCGGGCTTCATCCCCAGCCGTCCCGCGATCAGCGCCTTGTTGTAGGGCAGCGCCACCGAGCAGTCCCCTTCCTCGCAGCCGTTCGACAGCGTCAGCAGGAACTCGGCCACCCGCTGCACGCCGGAACGCGCCTTGAGTTCCTCGATCTGGGTGACGAGATGCTGCAGGTGGACGAAGACCGCGGCCAGCATCGAGGTGGCCAGCACCGGATCGGTCTGCAGCAGGTGGCGCATCCGAACCCCGTCCAGCCGCAGAAGCCGGGCGGGAGTGATCGCCTCGGCCGAGGCCGGATAGGGCTGGCCCCGCAGCGCCGCCGCCTCGCCGAAGCTGCGGCCGCGGGTCATGACGCTGACTACCGCCTCGGCCCCGCTGGCGGCGATCCGGTAAAGCTTGATCCATCCGTCCAGCACGATGAACAGCGCATTCGGCGGCTCGTCCTGCAGGAAGATGGTCTGGCCGGTCTCGAAGACCTGGACCTGCGTGCCATCCAGCAGCGTGGCCTGCAGCGGCTCGGAAAGATTGGCCAGCAAGGCCGACTTGCGGGCGATCTGGAGGTCGGCAGGCGTCATGATGTCCTCGGGTCACGGGATGGCGGGTGCGGGGGGGCGACCATAACGGGACGTCGCGCACCCGGCAACGGCTGGCTTGGAAGACACCCTGCGGATGCCCCCGGGATCAGGCCGCCCCCACGGTCAGCCCCCGCTGGACGGCCGGCCGGGCCAGGAAGCGGTCCATCCAGGCCGCGACATTGGCAAAGCCGGAAAGCTGCACCAAGTCCTGCGCCTCGTAGCTGACGGTCAGGGTCCGCACCCAGGGGGCGGTGGCGATGTCGGCGATGGAATAGTCGCCGGTGATCCAGTCGCGCCCGTCAAGCTGGCGGTCCAGCACCCCAAGAAGCCGCCGCGTCTCGTTGACATAGCGGTCGCGCGGGCGCTTGTCCTCGATCTCGGAGCCCTTGTAGCGGTGGAAGAAACCCAGTTGCCCGAACATCGGGCCGACGCCGCCCATCTGGAACATCAGCCACTGGATCGTGTGATACCGCGCGGTGCCCTCGGGCGGCAGGAACTGCCCGGTCTTGTCGCCGAGGTAGATCAGGATCGCGCCGGATTCCCACAGGCCCATGGGCTTGCCGTCCGGCCCGTTCGGGTCGATCAGGGCGGGGATCTTGTTGTTGGGGTTCAGCGACAGGAACTCGGGCCTCAACTGGTCCTCGGGGTCGCCGATGCTGATGCGGTGGGTGTCGTAGTCAAGGCCGCATTCCTCCAGCATGACCGAGGCCTTGATCCCGTTGGGCGTGTTCAGGGTGTAAAGCTGGATCACGTCCGGGCGTTTGGGCGCCCAGCGGCTGGTGATCGGAAAGCCACTCAGGTCGAACATCGGTTTGCTCCTTCACGTTGACATTTGTTTGCGGACGCCGGTCGTGGCAGGCTGGGACCAGAAACATCCGGCGACAGAAAGGCTTGTCATGATCAGGGAGTTTCGCGATTTCATCGCCAAGGGCAATGTCATGGACATGGCCGTGGGCATCATCATCGGCGCGGCCTTCACGGCCATCGTCGCCTCGATGGTGGACGACCTGCTGCAGCCGGTGCTGGGGCTGCTGACCGGGGGCACGGATTTTTCCAACTGGTTCCTGGCCATGGACGGGGGCGACTATCCCACCCTGCGCGCCGCGCGCGATGCGGGCGCGCCGGTCTTCGCCTATGGCAGCTTCGTCACGGCGGTGATCAACTTCCTCATCATCGCCTTCGTGGTCTTCCTGCTGGTCAAGGGCGTGAACCGGATCAAGGAGGCGGCCATGCGCAAGCAGGTGGCCGAAGCCTCGGCCGCCGGCCCCTCGACCGAGGCGCTGCTGGCCGAGATCCGCGACCTGCTGGCCGCCCGCCCCCCCGCCGGGCGCTAGTCATTTCCATCTGGCCTGCGCCGCCCGCGCCCCGCTAGGTTCGGGCATGTCCCGAACCGCAGCGAGCCTTGACAGATGAGTTCCGACCTCGACCCGACCGACCGCCGCATCCTGTCGGTCCTGCAGCGCGAGGGCCGCATCTCGAACGCCGATCTCGCGGCGCGGATCAACCTGTCGGCCAGCGCCTGCCACCGCCGCGTCCAGCGGCTGGAGGAGGCGGGCTACATCGCAGGCTATGTGGCCCTTCTGGACCCCCGCCGGCTGGGCCGCACCACCACCGTCTTCGTCGAGATCACCCTGTCCGGCCAGGCCGACGAGCTGCTGGACGCCTTTGAAAAAGCCGTGCGCGCCATCCCCGACGTGCTGGAATGCCACCTGATGGCGGGCACGGCGGATTACCTGCTGAAGGTGATGGCCGCCGACACCGACGA